>JACMJP010000009.1 GCA_014380545.1 Chitinophagales bacterium
AATTAAATATCTTTACAAATACGTTTTTATCCCCTTCCCTGTAAAAACCAAATAAATAAAAATATGAAAACAAAAAAAAATACCTCCCGAAATAAAAAACTCATTTCTTATTCAACATTATCAACTGTATTTCTTACCATCGGTACACAGGCAGCTGCACAAATATTTTATTCAGATATACCGGATGTTGTATTTGATGAAAATGGTGAAACTTACGCATTTGATCTGAACGGAGATCTGATAAATGATATACAATTAAGTAAAGTGTTTATTACGTTCAATTCTTCTTCTCTTTATACTCCAGGTGGGGGTTCTGCATCAGGTATTGTACAAATGAATCATATTTATGCAACTCCACTTAATAATAATGCAATTGCGGGAACACCATCCCCTTATGGTTTTACAAGTTATCCATATGCCATGTATTGTGCATCCGTTATCAATAATGGCAGGCAATGGCAAATAGATAATAGCCAGGTTGTTGCATATAGTCTGCTATACAAAGTAGATACAATTGGAGGTGGAGTTTTTGATTCTCATATAATATCTGATGGTAATTGGTTTGGCGGAAAAACAGATAAATACCTTGGTGTTAGATTAGATGTTGGTGGTATATTAAAATATGCATGGATGCGCCTGGATGTGTCTGTTGATAATAAAATTGTAACTGTAAAAGATTTCGCATTCGAAAACACTGCAGACACTGAAATACTTGCAGGTGAACCGAATATAATAATTGCAGATTGTGATACAGTTGATATTGTACAATATTTTCCTCAAGAAGATATTGCAGCATATAGTTTTTCAAATACAATTTATATTACAACAAAAGACCCTCAATTAACAGGAGCAAATATTTCAGTACTTAACATTACAGGACAATTAATTTATACTTCTGTTTTAAGTGAGCAAAATAAAAATATTGTGTTAAAGGATACACCCACCGGAATATATATTTTACGCATCACACATAATAATACTATTTACACAAAACAATTATTTATTTCAGGGAATAACTAAATACTAAATTATGATTGTGCATCCGAATAAATTTTCAGAAAAAAATAGTATGCAAACAAAATTACTTGCATACTCTTCTGCAACATCTTTATTTCTTGCATTTTCGCAGCATGCTGATGCACAGGTAATTTATACGGATATTGATCCGGATATAATTGTTGATGCGCCTGCGGGTATTTATAATCTCGACCTTGATAATGATGCAACAATAGATTTTATTTTTTCGGCTAGCTCAGTTGGTTTATTTACTGTTACAGATTATGGCGCAAATGTTTTGTATGCCACACATGCGGTGATGGCTGATCCACAGAATTTAAATTCTATAGCAGCGACAACCGCTGGTGTATCAGGGTTTGCTTATCCTTATGTTTTTGCTGAAAGTGCAAATATTAGTGCGGGGCTGCAATTTAAAAATACATCATTTCAATCGCTTGCATTTAATTTTCATGCATTAGTAAGCAGTTCGGTTTACAATACAATTCATGCATATGGAAATTGGCTGGATGGCGAAACTGATAAATTTATCGGCTTAAAATTGATTAAAGATGGTAACACACATTATGGCTGGGCAAGGCTTGATGTGGCAACAGATAATAAATCTTTTACCATTAAAGATTATGCATATGAAGCAACAGCGGGTGTTTTAATTCATACAGATATTATGGATGCAATTGATGATGTACCCGCAGATAAAAATATTTCCATCTTCAGTTTTAATAATGTGCTGACAATTTCATTCGGGGAAAATATAAACTATCCTACAACACTTTTTATTTTTGATATCACAGGGAATATCATTCTGCAGCAGCATTTATTTAATACTAAAAATGAAATTGATCTGTCAAAATTTGCAGCGTCGGTCTATATTGTAAAAGTGCAAACTGAAAAATCGGTCAATACTGTAAAAATTCAAGTGATAAAATAGTTATTCTACAAGAATTTCTTCTTCCTGCTGATCAAAGAAACGGTATTCCAGATATTGAAAATCATCATTCGGAACAACTTTTATCCATTTCCTATAATTGCGGTACCACTTCCATTGCAAAGATGAAAACCATTTTCCTTTTTTAATGAACGCATCAATAAAAGGATGTACCTGCAAAGTAATTTTTTTGTGGTTTTGGTTAGTGAGTAAATATTTAATTTTTCTTTCAATATCATCAATGGATAAAAGACTTGCTTCTATTTTTCCTGTACCACCACAAGTAGGGCATACTTCGGCAGTTATAATACTTACTTCAGGCCGCACCCGCTGCCTAGTTATTTGTGCTACACCGAATTTACTGATAGGTAAAATTGTATGTTTTGCACGATCAGCTTCCATTGCAAGTTTCAATTCATTATATACAACTCTTTTATTATCCGGATTTTTCATATCAATAAAATCCACGATGATAATTCCACCAAGATCCCTTAATCTTAATTGTCTTGCAATTTCTTTTGCCGCTTCCAGGTTCACTGAAACTGCATTTTGTTCCTGATCGCCTTTAATTGCAGTTTTATTTCCGCTATTTACGTCAATTACATGTAACGCCTCAGTATGTTCAATAATCAGGTAGGCGCCGGTATCCATATTCACTGTTTTTCCAAACAATGATTTAATTTGTTTTGTAATACCGAATGAATCAAATATTGGTTTTTGCGCACTGTGTAAATTCACCATTTTTTCACTGCCGGGTGAAATCTTTTTAATATAATTTTTTATATCATTTGCAATACCTGAATCATTTGTTGTAACTGCATTAAAACTTTCATTTAAAATATCCCGCAGTAATGAATTTGTTTTACTGCTTTCACTGAAAACAATTTGAGGTGGTTTCATTGCTGAAAGACGCATTGTTATTTCCTCCCATTGCTTTACAAGATTTAAAAGATCTGCATGCAACATTTGCACAGTTTGCCCTTCAGCTATAGTGCGCACAATTACGCCATAACTTTTTGGCTTAATGCTTTCTATTAATTTCTGTAATCTTTTTCTTTCATCGGCACTCCCGATTTTTCTGCTTACTCCAACTACATCATTAAAAGGAGTCAAAACCAAATATCTTCCCGGTAATGATAACTCGCAACTGAGCCTCGGGCCTTTTGTTTGAATAGGTTCTTTTATTATCTGAACAAGAATGTATAATCCTTTTTGAATAACATTATTAATCTTACCGGTTTTTACAATTTCAGGCTCCTTCTGAAATTCCTGCATTGTATAAGGGCTTCCGTTTAATGCTGCTTGTGTATATTTTACAATTGATCTGAAGTGCGGATTTAGATCCGTGTAATGTAAAAATGCATCCCGCTCATATCCAACATCAACAAATACAGCATTAAGACCAGGATTAATTTTTTTAACCCTGCCCAAATACAGATCTCCTACATTGAATTTACTGCTCTCCCTGTCCCTATGAATTTCGACAAGTTGATTATTTTCAATTAGTGCAATTTCAGCTCCGGTTGGAGTTGAATTTATAATAAGTTCTCTTTCCACATGTACCCATTTAGCGCCAACACATATTTTATAATGTGTAGTTGTAAAATAATAATAAGGCTTTAATAATCAGGTTGGAGAAGAATTAGAGCTAAAACCATTATTTCTTTTTATGACGGTTTTTTCTCAGCCTTTTCTTACGCTTGTGGGTGGCCATTTTGTGTCTTTTTCTTTTTTTACCACTCGGCATCTTAAATATTTTTATTTAGTTTTAAACTGTTTATATCTTGTCTGATGCGTTCTGCAATTTCAACGTCCTGCGCCAGTTTTAATCCTTTTTCCAATGTGTTGATGGCGTTTATAGTATCCTGCATCCCTAAATACGATTCTGCCATCAGATATCGGGCTTGCAAATTTAGGGAATCTTTTTCTAAAACTGTTGTAAATCTTTCAATTGCCTTATCATATTGACCACTCATTATACTGAAATTACCCAGTACCATGTTCACTTTCACATTACCGGGATCTTCATTATCAATTTTTCTGAGCATGAGTATTCCATCCATTGGTTGGTTTGTTCCCTGAACTAAAACAGTAGCTAAACCAATCTTCGCCTCAGTATCTTCCGGCTTAATATCCATTGCTTTTTCAAAACAATATCGTGCTCCATAAATAACGTTCATGCGCATTTGCTGTGCTGTATCCGTATTCATAGCGTCAAATAAAACAGTGCCTGCATGCATATAATTTTCATAGGAAGGATCTGCATCTGCTGCCTGTCGCAAATAATCACCGCCAATAGTTAACCTATTTGCCTGTATCCATTCTGAAGCAAGTTCATGATATATCCCGGCCTTCTGAACCCCTGATTTTTTTTTGAGGTCTTTTTCCAGTGAGAGAATTTTTTCTTCCCCGGGAATATCAAGTGAGTCTATTAATGTTTCACTAAGCTCCGAATAAACAGATTTTTTAGGAGGCTTATTAGAAAATCCGAAAAAAAATATAAGTGTTACAGCTAATCCGGCAGCAATTAATAAAAATTGTTTTTTCAAAAGATAAAATTTTGATATTATTTTTTAAGGTTCTGAGAAGTTTTTATCTTATTCATAAAAACTTTGGCAGGCTTAAATGCAGGAATCCTCTGTTCAGGAATTTCAATAGCTATATTTTTCTTAATAATGCGTCCGATCTTTTTTGCCCGGACTTTAATGATGAAACTTCCGAATCCACGAATATATACCTGTTCACCATTTGCCATCGCTTCCTTTATTTCTTTACAAAATGCCTCAACACTCACCAGCACATCTACTTTAGGTATGCCTGTTTTTTCTGCTATTCTGTTAACCAAATCTGCTTTTCTCATTAGTGCTTTTTATTTTTATTGTTTTGTTACAACAATTATCGAATTACAAAGTTCGCTAATTTATTGTTTATCAGAAACAAAACTCTGAAATTTTAGCAATGCTGGGGCAAAAATTCAACACCATTTTAAATAACTGGTATATACAAAATGCCAGGCTTCTGCCATGGAAAGGAGAAAAAAATCCTTATTATATATGGTTGAGCGAAATAATATTGCAGCAAACGAGAGTGGAGCAGGGTGTTTTATATTATCACAAATTCAGGAAAAAATTTCCTCTGCTAAAACAACTGGCGAATGCGCATGAGGATGAAATATTAAAAATGTGGGAAGGTCTGGGTTACTACACCCGTGCAAGAAATCTTCATGCAACGGCAAAAATTATTGCTGAACAATATAACGGCAAATTTCCAGATACATATGAAAAAATTATTCAGTTAAAGGGAATTGGAGATTATACTGCAGCCGCAATTGCATCCTTTGCATATGATCTGCCATATGCTGTTGTTGATGCAAATGTATTGCGTATTCTTGCGAGGATTTTTGGTGTGTACGCTGCAATAAATACAAATGAAGCAAAGAAAAAAATTGCGGTCCTTGCAAATAAATTACTTGATAAAAATAACCCGGCAGCACACAATCAGGCAATGATGGATTTTGGTGCAACAGTATGCAAACCTGTTAATCCGATGTGTGAAAATTGCCCTTTTAAAAACCATTGTTACGCTTATAAAAATAATGTAGTTGAATTACTTCCTGTTAAATCAAAAAAGATAAAAAGAAGAGTTCGTTATTTTCATTATTTTATTATTAAGCAAAAGAACTCTTTTATTATTGAGAAAAGAACAACAAAAGATATTTGGAAAAATATGTATCAATTTCCTATGCTGGAAGAAAAAAGAATGTTGTCTTCCAAAAATATTTTAATGTCATCTGCATACAAAGAATATTTTACAGCAGAAAAAATCGGGATAATAAAGGAGTCAGCAATTTTCAGCCAACAACTTACCCATCAAACTATAAAAGCTAAATTTTTTATTGTTATGTCAGAAAGCTTAAAAAGACCCCTCCGGCCGGGATGGATAATTCCTGAAAAGAATAAGTTTAGGGAGTTTGCCTTTCCGGGTATCATCAGGAACTATTTGGAAGAAATGCAGTAATTTAGTTGCCCGAATCATATTAAAATACTTTAAAATCAATTTTTATGAGTGGAATCAACAAAGTAATCTTAATTGGCAACCTGGGAAAAGACCCTGAATTAAGAAATTTCGAAGGCGGAAATGTAGTCGCAAATTTTCCGCTTGCAACTACAGAAGTCTATCGTGACAAAAATCAAAATAAAGTAGAACACACCGAGTGGCATAACATTTCAATGTGGGGCAAACTTGCAGAAGTAGCAAGTAAATTTTTGCGCAAGGGAAGCAAAGTATATATTGAAGGAAGAATTAAAAACCGCAGCTGGGAAGATAAAGAAGGTAATAAAAAATATATTACTGAAATTGTTGCTGAAAATTTTACTATGCTTGATAAAAGACCCGCAACAGGAAATAATGAAGAGCCAGTTGCTCAGGAATCAACTTCTGCCAGCAATAGCGATATGCAAATGGCTGATGATCTTCCGTTCTGATCTTATTTTAATAAATAAAAAACCTAACAGGTTTCCGGAATCTGTTAGGTTTTTTTATATGTGGAAAAAATATATCTTCACAACTCTCGTTTTAAAAATTCATGCTATACTGTAAATTATTTTTTACGTTTGTTTTTTTATTTTGTATTGCAGCATTTACTTCATGCACAACAGATAATAGTATTAAACCTTCAGCATACCCCAGGGTGCATTATCCTGAGAGTAATAATTTAGTTACGTATAACGATGCTTCCTGCCCTTACACTTTCCAGGTGCCGGACTATTATGTTATACAGCGAAAAACAAAATTTTTTAATGAAGATGTATTAGGTGATTGCTGGCTGAACCTTGAGTGTAGCGATTTGAATGCAACGATATATTTAAGCTATAAAAAATTATCGCCTGATCAAACATTGCAAAAATTAGTGGAAGAAGCATATAAACTTACCTTTAAACACACTCAAAAAGCAGATTATATTCAGCCGCAGGAAATAGATAATGGCAATGGGGCTGTTGGTTTAATTTATTATGTAGGTGGGGAAGCTGCAAGCAATATTCAATTTTTTGTTACTGATACTACAGAAAACTTTATAAGAGGTGCCTTATATTTTTATGCTCACCCGAATAGTGATTCATTAAAACCTGTAGTTGATTTTATGATTGAAGATGTAAAAGAAATTTTGGAAAGCTGGAGATGGAAAAATAGTTATCAGATATGAGATATTCCCAAAATTATTCTATTAAACCCTAACCTATTGCTTCATTTATATCGGGTAATTTTCCAAACCTGTGTAATGTAATAACATGAGAATGTAAAGCCTGCATAAAAGTTTTATTCTCCATGTAGGCAATATTAAAATCTGTTGCAGTATTTTTTACAATGTGTGCAATGCGGGGATAATGCACATGGCAAATTTTTGGAAATAAATGATGTTCCACCTGAAAATTCAATCCGCCAACATACCAGGATATCCATTTATTATCAGTTGAAAAATTAACTGTAGTATTCATTTGATGAATGGCCCAGCAGTTTTCAATTGTACCATACTCGGTAGGCAGAGGATGTGTAGTTCCCTCAACTGTATGTGCCAGCTGAAACACAACAGTTAATATTACTCCTCCAATAAAATGCATGATTAAAAAACCTGTTATTACTTGCCAGAAAGGAATTTGGAAAAATAAAACCGGTACAATTAAAAATATAAAAAAATAAATAATCTTAATCAGTGTTATTTTGGCAAGTATAATCCTGTTTTCCTTTTTACTATTTGCATTCACACCGTTTGCAGTATACTTGGCATATTGAACAAAATCTTTTCCTAATGTCCAGTATAAAGTTAGCAGCCCATAAAAGAAAAATGCATACACAAATTGCAACCGGTGAAATACCTTTAGTTTTTTATGTGGAGAAAATCGCATTACAGCCTTGTCATCTATATCATCATCCATGTCAACAATGTTTGTATATGTATGATGGAGGATATTATGTTGTAGTTTCCAGTTAAAAACAGTGCCGCCTAATAAATTCAAAGTATAACCCATCCAGGTATTCACATTTTTATTTGCAGAATATGCCCCGTGGTTCGCATCATGCATCACACTCATTCCAATACCGGCAAGATTAAGTCCCATAAAAAACCATAAAAGCATGCAAACAAAAACCGAAGGATGGATAATAAGAATAATAAAAAAAGGAACGATATAACCTGCAAGAAGAATTATCGATTTTACGATCATTGCCGTATTGGCATGTTTTGATAAATTATTTTCTATAAAATAATTTTCAATCCTTTCTTTTACTGTTTCGTAGAACAAACTTTTATCTGTATTAACGAATTTTATTTTTCCTTTTCTTTGCATACCTGAAAATAGTAAGTGGCAGCTGCACGGTTTAATCTCATAAAGATAGTGATTTTTAAAGGGATAAACTGATTAATAAGACTTGCATAAATGTATTCTATTTTATTTCTCTATTTTAAAATACTTTTACTGCGAAAATATGAGCCAGCATTTAGATACATTGCTTATTTATCTGAAAGGTGTCGGGCAGGCAAGGGCTGAATTACTTAAGAAGGAACTTCAGTTAGAAACATTTGCTGACCTGCTGCAATTTTTTCCCTATCGGTATATTGATAAAACACAATTTACAGAAATAAATAAAATTAATGAGGAAACGGGTTCTGTTCAATTAAAAGGTGTGCTGAAACAAATTGAAGTTATAGGGCAGAAAAGAGGAAAAAGATTAACAGCATGGCTGGAAGACGGAACGGGAAGAAGTGGATTAGTGTGGTTCAATAGTATTGTCTGGTTGCAAAGATCATTAAAAGAAAATGCGCAGTATTTAATTTACGGCAAGCCAGATCTGTTTAATAATAAATTCTCAATTAAGCATCCTGAAATGGAATTACTTGCCCAGGCAGAAACACAATTAAGCGGGAAACTAGTCCCTGTATATTCTACAACCCAGAAATTAAATGCCAGATATATTACAAGTAAAACGATTGCAAAACTTACTTTAGATATTTTTGAACAAATTCAGGAAAGGGATATTGAAGAAAATTTACCTAAAAAAATTTTAGAGAAATACAGGTTGATTAACAGATATGCTGCAGTTAAAAATATTCATCATCCTATAAATGAAAATGCAGCAAACCATGCAAGAAGAAGGTTGAAATTTGAAGAACTCTTTATTGATCAAATTAAAATATTGCGTACAAAACAACATCGCCATACGATAAGTAAAGGATTTATTTTTCAGAATATTGAAAATAATTTTAATGAATTTTATAAAAATCATCTGTCATTTGAATTAACCAATGCACAAAAAAGAGTAATGAAAGACATCCGTAAAGATGTTTTAAGTGGAAAACAAATGAATCGTTTGCTGCAGGGCGATGTAGGAAGCGGAAAAACAATTGTTGCCTTGTTGGCCATGCTTATGGCAGTTGATAATAATTACCAGGCAGCCTTAATGGCCCCGACAGAAATTCTTGCACAGCAACATTATGAGAATATAAAACTATCGTTGGAAAAAATAAAAATATCTGTTGCATTGCTCACAGGGAATATAAAAGGAAAAGAAAGAAAAAATATTTTATCTGCCCTGGAAAATAATGAAATAAAAATACTTATAGGCACACATGCCTTAATTGAAGAAACAGTAAAATTTAATAATCTTGGAATTGTGGTAATTGATGAACAACATCGTTTTGGTGTGGAACAAAGGGCAAAAATGTGGATGAAAAATGAACTATCTCCACATATTCTTGTGATGACGGCCACACCAATTCCAAGAACTCTTGCAATGACTTATTATGGGGATCTTGATGTAAGTATCATTGATGAATTGCCTCCGGGAAGAAAAGAAATAAAAACATTGCATTATAAAGAATCACACAGGTTAAGAGTGTTCGGATTTATGCAGGAACAAATAAAAGCTGGCAGGCAAATTTATATTGTATATCCCTTAATTGAAGAAAGTGAGAAAGTTGATCTTAAAAATGTGATGGAAGGAATACAGGTGATGGAAAAAACATTTCCGAAACCACAATATCAAATAGGAATTGTGCATGGAAGAATGAAATCTGCTGATAAAGAATTTGAGATGAACAGGTTTTTAAAAAATGAAACACAAATTATGGTGGCCACAACAGTAATTGAAGTGGGAGTTAATATTCCGAATGCCACAGTAATGATCGTAGAAAATGCAGAACGTTTTGGTTTATCGCAATTACATCAGCTAAGAGGACGGGTTGGCAGAGGCTCTGATCAGTCATTTTGTATTTTAATGACAGATGATAAATTAACAAGTGAGGCAAGAGTAAGAATTAAAACAATGATTGAAACAACTGATGGATTTAAAATAAGCGAAGTGGACATGCAATTGAGAGGGCCGGGAGAAATTGAAGGAACAAGACAAAGCGGCGTTCCACAATTCAGAATAGCTGATATTATTAAAGATGAAAATATTTTGCGGGAAGCAAGATTGAGTGCGGAAGAAATTTTAGAAAATGACCCGCAATTAAATGCTGAAGAACATCTTCAATTGAAAAAATTCCTCAATGCGGAAAATGTGAAAGTGAAACGATGGGGAAAAGTGTCATGAAAATCACTTCATCAAAAAAGCAATTCCAACATTAACATTAGGCAATTCGGGATAATTATATTCTTCCTTAAAAACATTTGTAAAACGATAACTGCCGTAAAGTGCAAAGGCTCCGTAACAAATTCTTGCATATGATAAATATTGAAATGTTTCCGTGTAAGCAAGTTTTCTTGTTTTAACCTTTATGAGTGAACCGTCTTCATTTTCATTCCATGTAAGGTGGTTACTGCCCATTACCCATACCATATCAGCACCCAAATCAAGCATAATATTCTTTTTTGATTTATCCGGCGTAAAATTAATTCTTATTACCGGGCCATATTGTAAACAATTTAATCGCAGTGTTTCTTTATTATTTCCCGCATAAGGATTCGGTAATATTTTTTCTGCATCTTGTTTTAATCTATAATTATAAAAATTATATGTTCCGTTAACACCGCCTGCAATATATTTATTGAATTTATACATAGTTGCAGAGCCAAGAACAATTTGAATTGAATTTCCATTTTCAATTTCACCACCTGCTTCACTTTGAGTTACCGGAAACCCGAACCCATTCACACTTGGTGTTATCCATTTTTTTTCAGCTTCTTCTTCAAAAATTGTTGAGAAAGTGCTGTCCATTACAAAATCTTCTTCCCTTTCTAAAATAACTGTTTGCGCCTTCGCAGAAAAAAAACTAATTGCTGTAATAAATAAAAACCCGTATTGCTTTATCATGTATGTTTTATTTTAAGTGTAACGTAAAAGTGTAGCGTTCAAAATGTGCCTTAAAGAAATAATTTTTTTTATTTTCCATAACAATAGCAGGAAATACAACTGAATAATCATTGCTTTCAGGGACTATTACGGAAAAGAAAACAATTTTACCATCAGCATCAGCAAAATGATAATATAAATTTTTTGGTTGATGTGTAAATATTGAATCAGAATACATTGTGAGTGGAAAATGCACGGCGATAAACGACGCATCATCTGCAATCTCACCAATTGTAAAAGTTGGTGCAATTCTTACCTGTTCTGTTTTTGTAAAATAATTAGCCTGCGGAATTCCATAACCATGTGCGTAATCATAATATGGAAATAAATGTGCTGATCTTTCTATTGCTGTAAATAATTCTGTTCTTGTCAATTTTTTATTGCTTTGCCATGCGCATGCTGCAAATCCTGCAACAAGCGGTGTCGCAAAACTTGTCCCGAAATTATTTTTATAATTATTCCTGTCTGCAGTAATGGCTTCACCAAGCGAACATACATTTGGTTTCATTATACCTTCGGCATTTGGTCCGAAAGAACTAAAGTTGATATGTGCATCAGTATAAGGATCAATTCCACCTACCGTTAAAACCTCTTCCACATCAGCAGGCGTTGCAAGATATTCCCATTTGCCATCTGCTTCATTACCGGCAGCATTAATAACTAATATTCCTTTATCACTCGCCATCTTTGCAGCTTTAGACACAAGAGATGTTTTTCCATTCATATCTGCAGGATCATATCGCTGTTTTGTATAAGCTAATGAAGAAGAAATAATATCCGCTCCATTTTTATCCGCCCATTCAGCGGCAGCAAGCCATGCGTCTTCTTCATTTTCAAATTCTGTTGAATTACGTTCTGTTTTTGCTAATAAATATTCAGCGTCAATCGCCATTCCCATTGGTATTGAATCATACATACCGCCAATACAGGATAAACATGAAGTTCCATGCGAACCTCCGTGATAAGGATCATCATCGTTACCGATAAAATCATATGTTGCAATAATCCTGTTATTCTTCCGCATATTTTCAAAAGCAGGATGTGTATCTACATTAGGAAAGCCCACATCAAATACTGCGATACGCATTCCTTTTCCTGTAAGATCTGCATTGCGAAATGCTTCTGCATTATGACGAAGTGTTTGAAATTTTAATAATGATATTTGGGATTTAGTAAGTGTGAATGTTTCATTTGTTTCTGCACCAATTGCATTTATTAATTTCTCAGAACGGATGATCTCTATTTCTTTTACAAAATTTAATTGCCTGATTTTTCCAATTTGTTCTTCAGTTGCATATATGCTCATGCCATTTAACCATCTGCTTATATGTATCGTTGAATCACAAATTTGTTTTACACTATTTATATAATCTTCCCGAACAGGAAAGTCACTTATATCGTATAAAGAAATATTTTCCCTTAATCTTCTTTCAATTGCTTTCTCATTGAAATAACTAAAAGGGTCAAATGTTACTCCGTACTTATCTGAAAAATATACAAAGTATTTTGGTTGTGCCTGCGCAGAATAACAAATAAAAATAGTTGCAATAAAAAATAAATTTCGCATGCAGTAAAGGTATTACTTACAGGTAGAGAGAAGATACCTAAGATTTCAACGCACTGATAGCAGGAGTTTCCACAAAATGATACGCCAAAACCTTTGCAACTACTGTGTTTATAAATATACAGTTCTGAAAATTAAGGATTTTATATCTGTGTAAAACATTGATCATCAATATATAAAGAAATATATTTTTTTATCATGTGTATAAGGTGTTGAAAATACAAGCCTTCCCGCCGATTTAAGTTTTAAAATGCCAGCAAACACAGTACTTTTGATAACGCAAAACTTATTAATCACAAATAAAACTAAACAAAATGAACAAAGGAGATTTAATTGATGCAATGGCAGGAGATGCCGGTATCACAAAAACGCAAGCAGCTGCAGCATTAGACAGTATCATGGGTAACATTCGCAAAACTTTAAAGAAAGGTGAAAAAGTTACCTTAGTTGGTTTTGGAACATATTCAGTATCCCGTCGTGCAGCAAGAACAGGACGCAATCCTCAAACAGGCAAAGCAATTAAAATTGCTGCTAAAAATGTAGTTCGGTTCAAAGCAGGAAAAGAATTAGCTGCTGCTGTTTAAACAACCAAAGCAGGTTTTCAATGAAGAAGAAGGCAGAATGGTGTTTCTGCCTTTTTTTATTTTAGCTTTAATAGGTAAAAGATAATCCACATTTACTTACAATTAAATTATTGAAGCATTTACATATCTCTTCTTAACTTATTTTTATATTTTCTTCCTGTAGTATAATACTTACATTGTTAATATTCAGTAATGTAATACTTGCTATATTAAATAATATTTTACCTGTTAACTATATCTTCATATTATATTATAAAAAAATCTTACAAAAATTTTGTGAATTATAAAATGGTTATGAAATTTAGGGGAAATTCATTTCATTATGGTTCGGAAAATAATTTCAGGTGGACAACCAGGGTGTGAAAGAGCTGCTCTTGATGCTGCAATGAAAAATGGTTTTAAAACAGGCGGATGGTGTGTGAGAGGTAAAAGATGTGTTGACGGTGCAATTCCTCCCCGATATGAATTAAAAGAAACTGCGAGCACGGAACCCGCACAAAAAACTGAATTGAATATTCGTGATGCAAATGGAACATTAGTATTTTATGAAGGTAAGCAAAATGGATTTACACATATTATTAATGAGTACTCAGTTAAACATAAAAAACCTTACTTACTTGTTAATTTGCAAAATGATGCAGTGGAAGAAAAAGAAATAATTAAAGTGTGGACGGATGCTAATAAAATTATTACACTTAATGTAACAGGGTCAGAAGAAAACTATAATGAGGAAAATTATAAAAGAACACTTACTATTTTAAATAAGCTTCTGGTGGATTATAAAATTAATGATGCTGAAGAAGAATATAATGATTAGATGAAGATACGAAGCTCAAATACTAACAAATAAAAAATATAAATACAGTACACCTAAACTTTCAATTCTACAAATCTGCCTAACTTTGAAACCTCACACAACTTCTCCAAATTGCATATCATAAAGCTTTTTATAATATCCGTTGACAACAAGTAACTCTGCATGACTACCCGCCTCAACAATTTTACCTTTATCTAAAACTAATATCCTGTCTGCTTTCTGAATAGTTGATAAGCGGTGTGCAATAATTATAGAAGTACGGTTTGTGATTAAATTATCAATTGCATGCTGAATGATTTGTTCTGTCTCCGTATCTATTGAAGAAGTAGCCTCATCAAGGATCAATATTTTAGGATCAAATACCAATGCCCGTACAAAAGAAATTAATTGCCTTTGCCCGAGTGATAAAGTTGCTCCCCTTTCCATTACATTATAATCATAATTACCCGGAAGTTTCATAATAAAATCATGCGCTCCGAGCATCTTTGCTGATGCAATAACTTTTTCTTTTGTAATTGCCGGGTTTTGTAGTGTGATATTTTCCAATATCGGCCCCGAAAATAAAAATACATCCTGCTGAACCATCCCTATCTCTTTTCTCAGGCTTGTGAGTTCATATTCTTTTGCATTTCTTTCATCAATGTAAATAGCACCTTTCTGAATTTCATAAAAACGGTTTAATATATTTATTATAGAAGATTTTCCGGCACCAGTTGCACCAACTATAGCTAATGTTTCACCAGGCAGTACATTAAAACTTACATCTTTTAAAACCCACTGTTCATCTTTATAGGCAAACCATACATTTTTAAAATCAATTTTTCCCTGAATATTTTTTGCGTTTTCTGTTCCCGTATTTTGTATCTGCTCATCATTATCCAGGATTTTAAATATCCGGTCGCTTGCAACAAAACCCATTTGCAGTGTATTAAATTTATCAGCAATAACCCTGAGCGGGCGAAACAGCATATTTAACAATAGAATAAATGCATTGATATTCCCAACAGTAGCAAATCCAGTAAGTGTGTTTTTGGCAGCATACCAAACTACCAATGCTAAAGCAAGGGCGGTAATAATTTCAACAACAGGAAAAAAAATAGAATAGTACCATACTGATTTGATGTTGGCTTTACGGTGCTCATTATTTATTGCTTTAAATTTTTCATACTGCTGTTTTTCTGCATTAAATATCTGCACCACTTTCATTCCTGTTATTCTTTCCTGTAAAAAAGAATTTAGAAGTGCAACTTGTGTACGCACAGACTGGAAAGTAGATTTAATACCTTCTTTAAAAATATATGTTGCATATATAATTAAGGGAAAACTTATTAAACTGATACAAGCTAAGCGCCAGTTCACAAAAAACATTGCAGCTATTACAAAAACAATTGTAAGCACATCGGCAATGATCTGAATTAACCCTTCAGTGAATACGCTATTAATAGTTTCAAGATCATTAATTGTTCTTGTTGTGGAAATCCCTATCGGCGTCCGGTCAAAATACCCAAGCCTGAAACCTATTGTTTTTTTAAATACCTGCATCCGCAGGTTTTTTACAATATTTTGCCCCAGCCAGTTAGTAATATAAATAAAATAATATCGAAGAAATGTTTCTGCAATCAAAATAGCAACAGTAATTAATGAAAGTATTATTAATCCTTTCAGATTGTTTTTCAGAATATATTCATCAACTGAATATCCTATGAGAATAGGTCGCAATGGGCCGAGTATAGATAACAGGATGGCAATAATTGCTGAAATATAAAATTGCTTTTTGAATGGCCCGGCATATTTGAGCAACCTTTTTAAAAGCGAATAATCCGAATCGGTGATGAATTTTTTTTTTGTTTTTGCTGGTTCGTTCAAAAGCACCTCCTTGCGGTAAAAAAAATTAGAAGCGAAAATACGGAATTACTTGCGGCTTCTAAATATTTCATGCAAACCAAATTACATTTGCACTGCAATGGCGGTGAAAAAAAAATTAATGATGCCGGATGCTGAATCGGAATGCGTATCCATCGGCATAGTTTCCCCGTTAAAAGATTACAGGCTCTGCTGGTTCTTAAATAATTGCCTTGATATTGACCTGCAAAAAGTTAATGATCTTGATATAACTGATCCCCAAAAAAGAAAACAATTACTTTTCACAAGATTTAAATATGAAGAACCAGTAACAAGATCTGAATTTTATGTTTTACAAAATAAAATCAATGCAGCATATTTGCTTCCTGAAATAAAACAAGCAGATTTTATCCTACTTATAAAAGGAAGTTATTATCAGCAGCATCAAAAAGAAATAATCAATAAAATAAAAACAGTTCAGGAAATTCAGATTACAGTACCATTTGATATGGCGACTTTAAAATCAAAAAAGAATATTCTTTTATACGACGATGAAAAAAGGAAATAATAAAACAAAGATTATAGCAACACTAGGCCCTGCAAGTGCAAATCCTGCAATGATTGAAAAATTACTTTTTGCCGGTGTAGATGTATTCAGGCTAAATTTTTCTCATGGCACACATGAACAGCATGCCCAAACTTTTCAATATATAAAAGAAGCGAATAAAAAATTAGGAAGGCATGTTAGCATATTGGCCGACCTGCAGGGTCCTAAGATCCGTCTTGGTGAAGTTATACCACTTACCGTGTTGCTCGAAAATGATATACTTGAATTTACTACTGAACCCTGTATCGGTACAAATAAAAAAGTGTATATCACTTATCATGATTTTCCACAGGATGTGCATGCAGGTGAAACAATTTTAATTGATGATGGAAGGATTGAATTAAAAGTTCTTGAAACAAATAAAAAAGATACAGTAATTACAAAAGTTATTTTCGGCGGACCTATTTCATCAAAAAAAGGAGTGAATTTACCAGATACAAAAGTTTCGATACCATCACTTACAGAGAAGGATCATGCTGACCTGCTATTTGCATTAGAGCACAAAGCAAACTGGATTGCATTATCTTTTGTGCGCAAGGCAGATGATATTATTCATTTAAAAAATATTATCCGGCATCACGGATCGCATGCAAAGGTTATTGCTAAAATTGAAAAACCTGAAGCGCTGAAAAATATCGATGCAATTATTGATGCAACAGATGCAGTGATGGTAGCAAGAGGTGATTTAGGTGTTGAAATGCCGGTCGAAAATGTTCCATTCACACAAAAAGATTTGTGCAGAAGATGTTTGATTAAAACCACACCGGTAATTATTGCAACGCAAATGATGGAGAGCATGATTGAAAGCCCGCATCCAACAAGAGCAGAAGTAACGGATGTTGCCAATGCGGTTTTAGACGGAGCTGATGCTGTGATGCTAAGTGCAGAAACCGCTACCGGAAAATACCCTGAAATGGTTATTAAAACAATGGTGCGGATAATTGAAAAAGCAGAGAAAGAAGAAATTGTTTTTAACCGCATACATACTGCAGATGAAAATTCAAAAACATATTTGAGTGATGCAATTTGTTTTAACGCATGCAATATTGCAAAACAGGTAAATGCCGCAGCTATTATGGGTATGACAAAAACAGGTTATACAGCATTTATGGTTGCCAGTTGCAGACCAAAAGCAAAAATTTATATATTTACAAATAATGAAGAAGTGGTAAATATTCTAAATTTATTATGGGGTGTGGAAGCATTTTTTTATGAAGGTATGAAAGGAACAAATAATACTTTTAAGGAAGTGCAGGATTATTTAGCAAAAGAAGATTTATTAAAGAGCGGAGATATAGTAATTAACCTGGGAACTATGCCTGTAAAAGATATGGCGAGAACAAATACGTTAAAGATCAGTGTCATACAATAGAGAACCAGGATCTAAGAACTAAGATATAAGATTTATACATTAATTTTATCTTACTTCTTAGCTCATAATTCTTAATTCTTTTTTGAATCTTAAACTTTAAATCTTAAATCAACATGTGGGAAGAAACAAACAATCAATTGAAAAAAACATTTGTCTTCAAAGACTTTTCTGAAGCATTTGCTTTTATGACAAGGGTAGCAATTCTTGCTGAAAAACAAAACCATCACCCTAACTGGAGCAATGTGTGGAATAAAGTAGAAATTTGTTTGAATACGCATGATGCAGGAGATATTGTTACAGAAAAAGACAGAAAATTATCTGCTGCAATTGATAAACTGATAGGCTAAACATGAAATATTCTGCTGATTTACAAAAGCAATTACAATTGCTTACTGCTAAACTCATATCTGAGATAAAAAAATCTGAGTATACGCAGGATGCTTCAAGGGACGTAATTGATGAAATAAAACAGGTAATTCATTTTCATGACTGGAAATATTATGTTGATGCAAATCCTACAATAAAAGATTTTGATTATGATCAGCTATTTAAAAAATTAAAATCACTGGAAGAAAAATTTCCTGAACTGCTAACTCCTGATTCTCCAACACAAAGAGTGGCAAGAACATTAACTGAAGAATTTAATACTGTTCAACATTCCGTTCCGATGCTTTCTTTGGAAAACAGTTATGATGAAACTGATCTGAATACTTTTGATAAAAGGGTAAAAGAATTAACCGGAGAAAGTAAAGTTGAATATTGTGCTGAGCCAAAGTTTGACGGAAGCAGCATTGCATTAATTTATGAAAATGATATGTTAGTGCGGGCTGCAACAAGAGGTGATGGAATAAGCGGTGAAGAAATAACCAACAATGCAAGACGCATGAAATCTGTTCCGCTCTCTGCAAAATTTTCTGAATATGGAATTAAAAAAATAGAGTTACGGGGAGAAGTTGTAATTAATAAAAAAACTTTTTCCAAAATAAATGAAAAGCGGGAAGAAGAAGGTTTACAAATATTGCAGAACCCGAGAAATTCTGCAGCAGGCGCATTAAGAGTGAAGGATAGTATTGAAGTGGAGCGAAGAGCATTGGAAGCATTCATGTATCAAATGGCTTATGCAGTTGATGAAAACAATGAAGATGTTTTTGGAAATACATTAGATTATCATTTCGAAAATATTAATATACTTGGCAAGCTGGGATTTAAAATTCCGCAGAAAGAAAAAAAGTTATGCAAAAATATTTCGGAAGCGCTGGAATTTATTAAGGATTGGGAAGAGAAAAGGGATGACTACGAATATGAAATTGAC
>JACMJP010000010.1 GCA_014380545.1 Chitinophagales bacterium
AAGTCTGATTTTGATCAAATGTTGATAAACCACTACCTGAAGCTCCTTCAACTTTTAAATCAAAATTTATTTCAGGTGATTCTAATACTCCTGTAATATTAATAAATACATCAACATTTCTTTTTTGAATATCCGCAGGGTTGCCTGTTAAGGAACTTTCTTTTACGTTGTGTGCAGTATAAATTGCGGTAAGATTTAATTCTGCTTTGTATGGTTCCCGTTCAAATTTAATTGTTCCGCCGGGTTTTAATTTAAATTCTTTATTAATTAAATTCTCAAATGAAAAATTATAACTTCCGTCTGCAACACTCAATGTTCCGGTTATCTCTAATTTGTCTATTGTATTTGCTTCAATTTGCAAATTTCCGTACCCTTTTGCTACCAACGTATCTGAACCTTCACTGCTTAATAATATTACTATTTTAGCATCCGGTGTAATATCCAAGCGCATATCAAAATTTACAACCGAAACAGTTTTTTCTGCCAGAGTTAATAAACTTGTATCGCTTCTATCAACGAATTTTATAAAGTTGTGTTTTGAGATACTGCCTGTCCCATAGGCAGGCAAATAAATAATTGTTTCAGTAGTATTATCTTTTAAGGGTTTTGCATTCACCAGAATATTTAAATCCTCAAGGGGCCCGTCAATTACAACATTTGCTTTGCCAATTGCTTTCCCAAAAAAAGAGGGATTTTGTTTTTGTGTTGTTTCCATGAATAATAATTTATCAGAAACTATGGTGATCCTGTCAAAATAAAAATCCTTGTAATCTTGATGTTTTACACTTCCACTTAAAATGCCTTCATTTTTATATTTATCCGTTATCTTGTTTTCTGTTATTGTTATTTTTTGAGGTTCAATTATAAATTTTTGATATATAAAATCATACTGCGTTCCCAAATAATCCACTATTAAACCTCCTTTCCTAATTTCGATAATTCCGTTTGTAACAGGGTTATTTAAGGTACCCCGCAATTTTATATCTCCTGAAACATCGCCATACAGGCCTGAGAAAAGCCCGCTGGTAAAAGGTTCGGCAACGGTTAACGGTACTTTAGTTATTAAGGCATCCGCTGAAATGCTATCGCTTCCGCTTGTGCTATAAAAACCGTTTATACGCATATTATTTTCGCCCTTTAATAATAAATTAAAATTTAATTTTTCATTTGGATACAGCAATGATGCGCTGAAATCAACATAGCCAAGTTTTCTGTCATTTAAATACATATCAGTAATTGTCCCTGTGCCTATGAAACTTGGCTCAGCGAAATTACTTGACATATTCAGGTTAGCATTAATGATCCCTTCTATATCAGTATTGTCATATTTTATAAGCTGCGTTATATCCTGAATTAAAATATTATTTAATTGAAACTTCAGCACATTACCATCTTCAGGGTCATATATACCTGTTAAACCAATTGATTTTTCATTATTTTGTAATGTAAAATTTTCCGCTATCAGACTTTCATAATCATACTGCAAAGAGTTGTTTGCTTCAATATTCCACTTTTCATTGTTTAAATAAATTTCAGACGGTAAAATATTTAAACGAATAATACTATCAGTAATAAAAGCACCTGCATATAAATTTAATCTTTCAGGATCTGTGTCCCTGCCAACCTTTAAATTGAAATTTAAACTATCTTTTGAAAAATCGCCGCTTAATTCAGTTGTTGGTATAAGTAACCCATCTCTCACAATTATTTCTTTGGCTCTTGCGAAAAAAGTAAGTTTATTATTAATTGTAACAATTTCTACAGCAGTGTTATTTAAATTTATCCCGTTATAAATAAATTTTTCAGCTGTAGTTCTGCTGTAAAACCTCTTATCAATTGTATTCAGGTCACCTTCAATTTTTAAATTAATTACATTTTCAATCTCCGGATAAAAAATTTGAGTAAGCGTATTGGCATCTTTCACCTGCACTTTAAAGTTTACATTTTGGGCATTTTGTAAAACATCTGAAGTTATCTCGCCTCCTTTTACATAAATATTTATCATATCCTGTATTGCTGCAGGTAATTTTTCTAATGAAAAATTACCACTAAAGTCAGCATCCACAAGGTCTGAGCGAACAGTCAGCAACTTATTTAAACTGTCTCCTGACGCCTGAATTGTAAATGATTTTAAATTGTATTCAATAGTACCGTCTTTAATATAAACATCATTAATAATGGCATCACCTGAAATATTTTCTAATGATTTTCCTTTTACATTTATATTCGTTTTTGCTGAAATTTCAATGTCTCTTTTATATAAATTGAGCTTGCCCAGATTCGCATAAGTGATATTTGAAACAAAATCATAAGTTGGGGTCTCGCTATTCAGGTCAATTTTCCCGGTAAATTCCTGCTTCAAATTCTCATCATCTATTTTCATATACCCGTCAAACAATTTATCCTGAATATTGCCTTCCACAATAATATTCTGATATGTATAATTATTTATATTTATTTTATTTACAGTTGCCTGTAATTCCGCATTTATTTTATTTTCAGTAAACGATCCTTTCAGTTCAGCATCTGCTGATACTTCTCCAAGTAAATCTTCATTTCCTGTTAATTTCCCAACATT
Source organism: Chitinophagales bacterium (assembly GCA_014380545.1). GTDB lineage: Bacteria > Bacteroidota > Bacteroidia > Chitinophagales > BACL12 > JACMJP01. The sequence goes on from JACMJP010000010.1 coordinate 2,579, forward strand.
AAGATTAGAAGTTGTGATATGCCCATCTACAATTGATGTTTTACTGGCATTATCATATTTATAATTTACATCGGTGGTTGCATCTCCGGCAGAAGAATTAATATTTCCGGAAACGACAAAATCATTTATAAAACCCGTAAACCTCCCTGTATATTTTACTTCACCCAGTTGCATAATATTTTCCGGAATAGTATTTCCGCCAAGCAAAGTATTTAATTGATTAATGTCGACATACAGGGGTTTCATTTGAACATCAATAAAAGTATTATTAATGTCAGGCAACCCTTTCATTGACAATTCACCTTCAATTCCACCAACATCATTTAAACTGGCTTTTAATCCTTTTAACTTTAAATTACCCAAAGTGCCGGAAGCAGATGAACTGATATTTAATACCGCATTATATTCTTTTAAATCAGAAACAAAATATGCAAGGTCTTTTGTACTGATACTTGCATTAATAAATTCAGCATTCATAGTAACTGATTCTTCGTAACGATTAAAATCATTTAACGTATTAAATTGCATTGAATATTTACTCCTGATATGCGAATATGGAGTTTTTAAGTTAAGCGCATTTAATGTGATTTCATATGGTGAAAATAATACAGCTGCCTGCAAAGTATCAACCCTGAAACCGGATTTTTCCTGTAATGCAATTTGATTAATGTTTGCCTGAATGGTATCGCCAATATAAGTGAATTCAGAAATATCCATATCAATATTTGTAAATTCAAGATCGCTAAAGTTAATTGTGTTCGTTTCGATCTCTGAGTTCTTATCCTTATAATAAAATGCACAATTATTTAAATTAAATTGAGCAGCTTCTATAATCCAATCGTCAAGAGAAATATGAACTGTATCATAATTTTCTATATCAGCAGTGTCAATATCTGGTTCAGTATCAAATAACTTAGTTAGACGAATATCTGCATTTGCCGCCTCAAAACTTTCGAGCGCAAGAATGCGATCAATTAAATTCAACTCATTTATCTTCACATCCGTTTTATCTAAATAAATATTGTATTCACTCAAATCAATTTCATCATGCATAATGAACCTTGTTTTTTCAATTACTAATCTTTGCAGATCAATTTCCATTGGTTTTGAGGCAGAAGTATCATCTTTTTTACTTGCAAAGGCATCAATAATGAATTGGTAATTAAAAACGGTATCAGGATTATTTCTGTAAATATTTATATATGCATTTTCAAGTTGTGCTTTTTTTATTTTCACCTTCGGCGAAAATGGATTTAATGTTCCGAGGTTTATTTCAAATTTTTTTGCGTATAGTAAGGTGTCTTTCTGCAGATCTTCAATATAAACTTCATTTAATACTATGTGGCTAAAAAGCTCAATTGTTACGTCGCCTACTTCAACCTTTGTGTTTAATTTATTAGTTAGATAAGCAGTTACTTTTTGCGCAGCCCAATCCTGTACAGCAGGAATTTTAAACAAAAGAAATGCTGACAGGAAGATAAAAAATATCGCAGCAAGTAACCACAAAAATATTTTGCGAATTTTTTTTAAGATACTTCTTTTCTTTTTAGCTGGCTGTTCTTCCATTCTTAAATAAAATCGTTCACTAATTTTACGGCGTTAAATTACAAATATTGTATGCCTGTAACAATCCTCGGAATTGAATCAAGTTGTGATGAAACAAGCGCTGCTGTATTGATTGATGGACAAATTGTTTCTAATATAACTGCAGATCAATCTGTGCATGCAAAATATGGCGGTGTTGTTCCGGAACTTGCATCCCGTGCGCATCAGGCAAATATTATTCCTGTAGTGAGTGCTACATTAAGAGATGCAAATATCGACTTAAAAAAATTAAACGCTGTGGCTTTCACACAAGGTCCTGGTTTGCTGGGGGCACTTATGGTAGGTACAAGTTATGCAAAGGGATTGGCCCTTGCTCTTGACATTCCATTAATTGCAGTACATCATATGCAGGCACATATCCTTGCGCATTTTATAAAATATCCCCATCCGCAATTTCCATTTTTATGTTTGACTGTAAGCGGCGGACACACACAAATAGTTTTAGCACAGGATCATTTGCAAATGAAAGTAATCGGCCAAACGATTGATGATGCCGCAGGAGAAGCATTTGATAAAACTGCTAAAATGCTTGGTTTAAATTATCCAGGGGGCCCACTAATAGATAAATATGCGAAGCAGGGTAATGGGGATAAATTTCATTTTCCGGAACCGCAAGTTCCTGACCTTAATTTTTCTTTCAGCGGATTAAAAACATCCATATTATATTTTTTAAGGGATGAAATAAGGAAGAATGAAAATTTTATTCAGGAAAATTTATATGACCTGTGTGCGAGCATTCAGAAAACAATTGCAGGTATTTTATTAAAAAAAATGATCAAGGCTGCTAAACACACAGGCATTAGAGAAATTGCAATTTCAGGCGGGGTTTCTGCAAATAGCGAACTGCGCAGACTCTTTACAGAAAATGCAAAAGAATTGGGCTGGAATATTTATATCCCGGATCTGGAATATTGCACTGATAATGCTGCTATGATAGCTATAACAGGATATTATAAATATTTGAAAAAAGAATTTGCTGAACAAACCATCATTCCTCTTGCAAGAATTCCCGAACTCAAATCACACTAAATAATTTTCAATTCATAATTATGTCAAGAATTAAAATAGACTTTCCTGAAAGATCAATTTTTTCAACTCAAATAAATGTCCGGGTTACTGATTTAAATTACGGCAATCATCTCGGCAACGATGCCCTGTTATCCATTCTGCATGAGGCAAGGATACAATTTCTGCGGCATTTTAATTATACTGAACTGGATATTGAAGGTGAAAGCCTGATCATGTCGGATGCTGCTATTCAATATATAAGCGAAGCATTTTATGGTGATCAGTTAAAGATTGAAATTGGTGTGGGTGATTTTACAAGGGCCGCTTTTGATATTTTTTATAAAGTAATATGTGAGGAGAGAATTGTTGCTATTGCAAAAACCGGTATGATATTTTATAATTATGAAATGAAAAAGGTCATTTCTATTCCTGATAGATTTATTGATAAAATAAAACAACAATAGTGTAATTTAATTTTTAAAACACACTTTATTTGTCGTAGCAATTCCTCATAGTGATACTTTTATTCTACATATATATCTCTGATATTCTATGTAACACACTGAAAATGTGTTGGCAGAAGGTTTGTCTTACATCATTATCATAAAACTTCGCTATATGAAAAAGACATTCTCTATTGTTTGCTTGATTATTTCCTTCGTAAGCATAACTTATTCTCAAAATACAAATGCTATTGGATTGCGTTTCGGCGGAAGCGATGGTTTCAGCACTGAAGTTTCATTTCAGCATTATGTAGGAGGACCAAATAGATTGGAAATTGACCTGGGATTTATTGATGCAGGTTGGTATGATGGTTTTAAAGGTACACTCATGTATCATTGGGTAAAAAATATTGATGGAGGATTAAATTGGTATCTTGGTGCAGGTGGTTCGTTAGGTGCATGGGATATTGATGATGATAAGCCAGGAAATGATGGAAACCATGATGATGGCGTTTTTTTAGATGCAAATGCGCAACTTGGTATAGAATATAATTTTACTATTCCACTACAATTAAGTTTAGACGCACGACCTGAATTCGGTTTAATAAATGATGATTTCGATTTTGGATACGGATTGGGTATTCGTTTTACTTTTTAATACTCAAATTAAGAATGTACCATTAATTTCTTTTTTACGAGTTTCGTAATGTTGGAGGTATGCTTATTAATAACGGTTTATATTTAAAGCACACCTTTATATTTATGACTTATAAATTTCTTATAATAATACCTCATTCTATCTCTTAGTATTGATAAAATATATTCCTCAAAACTTTTCCCTTTATATTTGGCAGATAAATAAATCAATTTTTCTGCATCATGCTTTCAAACAAAGAAGTATCTAAAATTTTTAAGTTAA
>JACMJP010000087.1 GCA_014380545.1 Chitinophagales bacterium
AGGAAATGCGTAACCATGGAAAAGGTCAAAAAATTTACGATGCGGTAATTGCTTTTGCAAAAGAAAAAAATATCAAAACAATTTATTTATTAACGGAGACAGCAGAAAAATTCTTTACAAAGAATGGATTCTCAAAAATGGGACGAAATACTGCTCCGGAAAAAATATTAAACACAGAAGAATTTAAAACACTTTGTGCATCTTCAGCTGTCGCAATGATGAAACATATTTAATTAAAAAATAAAATCAAAACAAAATGAATACTGATCAAAATGTAAAAGAATTAGTAAAAGAAAGATATTCTGAAATTGCTAAACAAAGTAAAACTGAAAATGAAACTTCATGCTGTGGCGCCGGATGTGGATGCTCAATAGTTGATCAAACAATTATGGCCGATAATTATACTTCGCTTGAGGGATATTTTGCCGATGCTGATCTTGGTTTAGGATGTGGCTTGCCAACTGAATATGCGCAAATAAAAAAAGGAGATACTGTTATTGATCTTGGCAGCGGCGCTGGTAACGATGCATTTATTGCCCGCTCAATAGTTGGTGATGACGGAAGAGTTATTGGAATTGACATGACGGAAATCATGATAGAACTTGCACGAAAAAATGCACTGAAATTAAATTTACAAATTGTTGAATTTCGTTTGGGTGATATTGTAAATATTCCGTTGAGTAATAATAGAGCCGATGTAGTTGTGAGCAACTGCGTATTGAATTTAGTGCCAGATAAACTGAAAGTTTTTTCCGAAATTTATCGTATTTTGAAACCCGGAGGGCATTTTAATATTTCGGATATTGTGCTGGAAGGGGAATTACCCGAAACAATTATTAAAGAGGCAGAAATGTATGCGGGATGTGTTTCAGGTGCAATTCAAAAAAATGATTATTTGAATATGATCAAACAAAACGGATTTGAGAATATCACAATCAATAAAGAAAAAAAGATAACGATACCTGAAGCTATTTTAAAAAATTATTTGAACGAAACACAATTGGAAGAATTTAAAAACAGTAATATTGGCATTTACAGTATAACAGTATTTGCAGAAAAATCAAAAGATTGCGGATGCGGACCAACATGCTGTAATTAATAAAAACAAAATGTTTGACACTGACTGGTTGCAAATACTCATAACAGGAATTATTTTTCTGGTTTTAGTTGCAGCCATTTATTGCCTTTACACTTTTGGCTGGATTGCCGCAGTCATCATTGCTTTAATTATGCTTTCCGCTTATATTCTATATAAACTCCTTTTTTAATGCTGAATTAAATTTACCTTTGCAAAAACATTTGATATATGAATAAAACTTTTTCAGTAGCGGTAGTTATCATTTTATTCCTTTCAGCCTGCAAAGAAAAAAAAGACAGTGAAGTAAAATTAAGTAAGGAAGATAAACAGGAAGTGATGGAAAACAAAAGCAATCGTGTTAGTCCTCAGGCAAATGCTACAGCTACGATCGATGAAAATATTGTTGCAATAAATTATGGTTCACCGAAAGTAAAAGGCAGAGTTATCTGGGGCGGATTGGTTCCTTACAATGAAGTATGGAGAACAGGTGCCAATGAAGCTACAACAATTGAATTTACAAAAGATGTTTTCGTTGAAGGTCAGCCATTGAAAAAAGATATATATGCATTATTTACAATCCCGACTGAAAATGAATGGACAGTTATTTTTAGCACAAACAGTAAACAATGGGGTGCATTCAAATATAATGAGGCTGAAGACGCATTGCGTATAAAAGTAAAACCCACTCAATCTGATTCATTGTATGAGGATATGGTTCTTTATGTGAAGTCTCATGCAACAAAAAATACAGCAGGTAAAATTCAATTTGCATGGGAAAAACTTATGCTCGATATTAATTTCGAAAATGCTTCAGGGAAGTAAGGAATAGAATTAAGAAATAAGAATTAGGAGCTAAGATATGAGTAATTGATTTTGATAAAAGCTACTCTCAATTTATTTCAGGTGTAAAATGAATAAATTCAGAATCTCATTATAATAATTTTATCGTAGTTCTTAGCTC
>JACMJP010000088.1 GCA_014380545.1 Chitinophagales bacterium
ACTCGCCATTAGGTGAATACGATTATGAATTGGTTACACCATGGAGAGTGATAGGCAGTGCTGCTTTAACATTTCAAAAATTCGGGTTCCTCAGTCTTGATTATGAATTTGTAGATTACAGTGAAGCGAACTTTAATTTCGGAAGACAGGGATTAACAACAGAGAATGAAGCAGAAACAAATGTGAATAATGCAATTGATACAAAATACGGAACTGCATCTAATATTCGCATTGGTGGAGAATTAGTGTATGATGTTTTTCGTTTCCGTTTAGGTTACGGAATTATGGGTTCTCCATTTGAAACAGGAATTGCCACAGGAGATGCTGATTATTCAAAAAATACATATTCAGCGGGTGTGGGAATTAAAGAAGAAAATTTCTTTATTGATTTTGGTTATGCGAAAAGTTCAACTACAGAATATGATATTCAGTATTTACAGCCAAACCCTGATATACCAAATGATGGTGCAACGATAGATAAAGCAGTAAATAATTTTCAACTTAGTTTAGGTTTTAGGTTTTAATGATTGTTAAGAAACAAAAGGTCCCGCTGCTGTAGCGGGATTTTTTGTTTCTATGAGTTTCTATTCTCCAATTTCTTTATTCTTAAATTTCTTTTCTGTCCTTATTGGACAAACAATTTTATTTGTCAAACCTTCTTGCCCTAACTTTGTTCTTTCATTATGCCTTACAAAAATCTGCAACACTTTATAGATGCATTGGAAAAAGCTGGAGAACTCATTCGAGTTAAGGAATATGTAAACCCTGCATTAGAGATAACAGAAATTGCTGATCGTTATATAAAAAATAATAAGCCCGCACTTCTATTTGAAAATACAGGAACCGCATTTCCGCTTTTAATTAATGCACTCGGCTCTTATAAAAGAATGTGCATTGCACTCGGTGTAAATGAACTGGATGATATAGCAAATGATATTGAAAAATTATTTAAAAAACTTGCAACACCCAAGAACGGAATTCTTGAAAAAATTATGATGCTGCCTGAATTAGGGAAAGTCGCTTCATGGATGCCGAAAATAAAAAACGGAAAAGGTGATTGCCAGCAGGTAATTAATTTAAATCCGGATATAACAAAATTACCTGTAATGAAATGCTGGCCTGCTGATGGTGGTAATTTTCTTACTTTACCAATCATTCATACTATAGATCCTGAAACAAATATTCGCAATGTCGGTATGTATCGCATGCAGGCTTTTTCTCCGACCGTTACAGGCATGCACTGGCATAAACATAAAGTAAGTGCAGGGCATTTTAATAAATATAAAAAATTAAAAAAGAGAATGCCGGTAAGTGTTGCGCTGGGTGGCGATCCTGTTTATACCTATTGTGCAACTGCTCCCCTTCCTCCAAATGTGGATGAATATTTATTAGCGGGGTTTATAAGGAAGAAAAAAGTTGAATTAGTAAAATGTGTCACAAATGATCTGCATGTTCCCGCTGATGCAGATTTTATTATTGAAGGTTATGTTGATCCCGATGAGGAATTTATTTTGGAAGGTCCTTTTGGCGATCACACAGGTTATTATTCATTGGCAGACTATTATCCGAAATTTCATATCACCTGCATCACTCATAAAAAAAATGCTGTGTATCCTTCAACCATTGTTGGAATTCCGCCGCAGGAAGATGCCTGGATAGGTAAGGCAACAGAAAGAATTTTTATTGCTCCTATAAAATTAACCATGTTGCCTGAAGTGGAAGATATGGAATTACCCATCGAAGGTGTATTTCACAATCTCACAATTGTAAAAATTAAAAAAGAATTTGCAGGGCATGCACAAAAAGTGATGAATGCAATGTGGGGTGCCGGACAAATGATGTTCAATAAAATTCTTGTAGTGTGTGATGCTCAGGTTGATATTCATAATTATGAAGCTGTTGCAAAATATTTAAGTGAACATGTTGATCCTGTACATGATATTTATTTAAGCAGCGGGCCGATGGATGTATTGGATCATAGTTGCAGTAAGTTTTCTTTTGGTGGAAAAATGTGTATTGATGTAACGAAGAAGTTGGAGGAAGAAATGAATAGCGATGCAGTGATGCAGCGAAACAGTGATATAGAAATTGATAAAAATATATTAAAAGAAAAATATCCGGAAATTCATTTTATCAATGATGACCTTTTGAAAAAAGGAATTTCTGTGGTTGCTATCGCAGTGAAAAAAAACAGAAAAGATCATATCTGCGAATTGAATAAAAAATTATTTGCTGAAGAAGGATTGAATAAAGTGAAATTCATTATTTATGTAGATCATATTGTTGAGGCAAATGATATTGCAGTGGTTACCTGGAATTTTGCAAACAATATTGATCCGAAAAGGGATATTTATTTATTATCACATAATGAATTTGGTATTTCTCATTGCGGAATTGACGGTACAAGAAAAACAAAACAATTCGACAACTTTAATCGCCCCTGGCCGAATGTTATCATTATGAATGATAAAACAATTGCAGATATTGATAAAAAGTGGGCTCAATTAAATCTCGGTGAATTTATTTCTTCCCCTTCATTAAAATTTAAGAAACAGGTTTTGAATGAAGGAGCCGTAGTATTAGAGAATGAAGAATAATTTTTGGGCAATTTACATTTTTGTTCATTTCGCATTTCACTTCATCTGCTGTTCCCTCCAGTTTTGCAACATGGTAATATCTTTCAGAGTAATCTGTTTACCATTTAATTCTTTTGTTGAATCCGGGATCAATGTCCAGGATACTGCCTGCGTTGGCATATCAAAAATATATTTGCCCGGTTTGTAAATTATTTGCGTACACATGCAGGCATGGCAACCGGTAGTAAGATCATTTTCTTTTGATGATTTGTAATAGATATTCATCACTTCAACAGCATTACCAACTTGTTTCTGAACCTGGATAACGATAATATTTCCTGCAAGTTTTTCCGGAACATGCAGGCCATACAGATTTAATCCTGCATGATAATTTACGGTTAATAATTTATCTGTTTGCATCTCTTTTCCTACAATAGCTGCTGCACTCACGGTTGTATTCATTGATGAAATGTCAATTCCATTTGTGTCAATAATTGAAAATAAAAAAAGTGCATCGCTGTTTTGTGCAAAAAGCTGAGAAGAAAACAGGAGAAAGAAAACAAGTTGTCTCATATTGTGAAAGTAATAATTGTTTTTTTGCTTTTAAAAAGATATTGAAATAGCCAGGTCATTTTTTATTTCCATTTGCTAGTTTTCCTAATATCATTATAAATTTTTACTCTTTTATAAAATTAGATGAATACACTCCACTTGCTGTTTTTATTTTCACCGCATAAAAACCCGCAGGTAATTCTTTTACATCAATTGTTTTTTGCAAGGCATTTATTGAAACAAAGTTTACAACTTCACCTATCTGATTTATTATTTCAAGTGATTCAACAACTTCTTCTGATTCAATGTTGATGTTGTCTATTGCTGGATTTGGATAAAGATTGAAAACAAACATATTGATTTCATTTATTGAAGAAGCGCCTACAATATCACCTTCATGCATAGGCATAATTTGATACCCTGAGGTATAAGGCAAATCTGTATCAAATTGTGTCCCTATTCCTTTCACAATGTACGTACCATCAATGAAAGATGGTGGTCCGGATATTGAATACTCAGTATTATTATCTATTCTTACTACAAAAATATTAAATCCATCTGTGAACTCGACATTAAAAGAACTACCATCACCAAGCCATTGAGAAACATCAACATAATCAAGCCCCTCTGCATAGATATATGCAGATTCTGTTTCTTCATTTAATTCACTTACTAAATTTGAATCATTCAAACTATTACCACCGGAAACAAATATCAGAGTATCCGCAATTATTTCTGTCAACCCATTAAATTGATCTATTTCGCCGTTCACTGTTACTTCATCACCTTCGGTAACTGTATAACCAAAAGTATTATCAAAATTAAAAACAGAAATTCCTGCTGTTTCATCAATTACAGTAAATTGCAATCCGCCGTCCCATAAATTAATTCCGTAAACAATTCCTGTTATGGAAACAAGATCGCCAATGTTCGTACAAACTCCGTCAGCATCTTCACCATGCACATCTGCAATATCCACTACTGTATAAATTGGTGCATCATTATCATTAATCAAAATATCAAATCCTGAAGGAGAAAGCAACGAGCATGTTCCTGATAAAACATTCAAATTCATAATTAACGTTTCAGATGGTTCTGTTTCTATATCATTATTAATTACAACATCAAATAATTGTATCGTTGATCCGCCAACATTAAAAGTTAATAAAATAGGGAGATCAAGAATATAATCATCTGTTTCAGTCATGGTAGTTGCGCCATCTAACGTAACTGATAATTCGCAATCTGCTTCTTCAGTTAATTCAATAAAAACTGAAAAGGTGCCTGCGGATTCATCACCGGTAAATCCTGCTTCAGAAAATGAAGCACCTGCTGTTCCTGCAAGATCATCATCTTCTATAAAAATTTCTATTTCATCCACAGCACCAGCAACACATGTTCCGCTTGAAACTGTATAATAAATAATAAAACTTTCCGTAAGCTCATCTTCAATATCGTCAACTATTCCCACATCAATAGTCTGCGTTGTTGGTCCGCCTTCAGTAAATTCAACTGTAAATAAAGTAAAGCCAAAATCAGTTGGAAGATCCGCAGTTACTTCTGTATAACCCACATTAAAAACACAATCTGCACTTTCTGATAAAGTAACATCATAATATGCAACACCGGCAGGTTCAGCTACAGTTAAAGAGGCCGGGCTGAATGAATATGTTGGAACACCGGCACCCTCCTGTGCAGTGAAAGAAATATTATCCAATGCAAATTCATCCCTATTTCCTGCACCACTTACATCATCACCAGTCCAGCGAACATAAAAAAAATCTCCATCTGCTATTGCAATTCCTGTTAATGAATAACTTTTATTTTCAAGGTACGGAGAAAAATCTGACGCCTCGGGTGAATTATAATCCATATCCGTTACATCTGTATAAGTAATATTATCATAAGAATAAGAAAAATTAAAACTGTTAGATCTTCCCTGGTCATTTAAAACATAAATATCATAGGCAAGATCAAATTGACCAATAACAGTTCCTGAATTATTTTCTATTTTCAGAATAAAACTTCCCGGGGTAAAATCATCTGCTGTTGGCTGCACCATTAAAGCCTGATCGCCAAAAATATCCACACCATAAATTCCTCCTGTGGTTTCAAAACCTGAAGTAGATCCTCTTGCAAAATCATCAGTTGTTCCTTCATCCCCAAAAAGAAGATCTCCATAACTGAAGCCTATTACAGACCATGTGTTTGAGTTGAGTTGCCCATCAGAAGGGCCGGTTGAAAACCCACTCCCATCAAAGCCGGTGAAGTCAATAGTTTCAGGTGATCCGATAGTTGATACAATGAGCTGAGCTGAAAGTATACAACTAAAACTAACAGCAAAAAGAAGTGTAATGGTTTTTTTCATAGTAAAAATTTAATCTCTCAAATATAAATTTTTATTTTGCGATTGAGAAAGTTTCAGGATATAAATAACAATTATTTATTTAAGAAAACACAAATAAAAAAGCCTTTATAATTCTCAGAAGGATGAAGGCATTTAGAAAATTAAAATTTATTGTTTTATAAAATCAGAAGAATAAACCCCACTTGCTGTTTTTAATTTCAGAAAATAATATCCCGCAGGTAATTGCTGGACATCAATTGTTTTTTGCATTGCATTTATTTCAACAACATTTACAATTTCTCCCAATTGATTTATTATTTCAACTGATTGAATAATCTCTTTTGAGTTGATAGTTAAATTATCGGTAGTTGGGTTTGGGTAAAGTAGGTAATAATTATCAGGAACAGATGAAATATTATGACCAATATTTAATAATATGTCGGATGAATATCTTGGAATAATCTGATATCCATTATTAAAAGGCAAATCAATATCATATTGAATACCTATACCAGTCACAGTTAATAAAAACAAATCACTGCCTTCCGTCAAGTCTGCATATGAAATTGTTGAAAGATCTGTATTGTTATCAATCCTCATAACGAAATTACTTGAACCATTTGTCAACTCAACATCAAAAGAACTTCCATCTCCTAACCATTGAGAAGGTTCTATAAATTCTAATCCATCAATATATATATATGATGACTCTGTTGTTTCATTCAAATCATCAACAAGGAGTGTATCTATTAATATGTTGTCTTCAGAAAGTAAAATCATTGTATCCGGAATTATTTGCGTCAATCCATTAAACTGCGCAATTGTTCCAATTACATTTAATTCGTCGCCCTCAGTTACTGTATATCCAAAATCTTCAGCAGCATTAAAAACAGAAATTCCTGCTGTTTCATCAATTAAAGTAAAT
>JACMJP010000011.1 GCA_014380545.1 Chitinophagales bacterium
ACAGATGCAGATATTAAAATGCCTTATAAATTGCCATCTATACTTCAGAATGCAGGCATTGAGTATGCAATTTCTTTAAGCTTTTCTCACTGGAATATGCGCAATCTTCCATTTACTGCGGGAACAGCAGTTGCAAATGGATTAACAAAAGAGCAGGCACTGCAAAGTATCACATTAACACCTGCTAAAATTCTTCGGATTGATAATATGACTGGGTCGTTGGAGAGCGGAAAAGAGGCAACTCTATTAATTTGTGAAGGAGATATCCTGGATATGGAAACAAGTATTGTTGAAAGAGCCTTTATAAAAGGGAGAGAAATAGAAATAAAAAACTGGCAGTATGAAAATTATGAAAAATATAGTACCAAGTACGGAATTGAAATTAAATAAATAATTTTTTGCGGAGAGGGTGGGATTCGAACCCACGATACCCTTTTGGAGTATATACACTTTCCAGGCGTACTCCTTCGACCACTCGGACACCTCTCCAATACTCTTACAAAAATAGAGCTTATACCTGAAATATTTTTTTTGCATTTGCAGTAGTTATTTCTGCAATTTCTTTTTCATTAACTCCAATTACTTCACTCAATCGTTTTAAAATATATTTTAAGTATGAAGGTTCATTTCTTTTTCCTCTTAAAGGAACAGGAGCTAAATAGGGAGCATCTGTTTCAAGAACTAAATTTCTAAGGTGTTCTTCTTTTATTACCTTATCTAATCCTCCATTTTTAAATGTAACAACTCCACCAATGCCTGCATAAAAATCAAGCGCAATAATTTTTTCTAATTGATCAGCTGTTCCACTGAAACAATGAAAAACTCCATGCAGGTTTTCATCCTTATGCTTCGCTATTAATTCAATGCAATCATCTGTAGATTCTCTGGAATGAATACTCAGTGGCAACCGGTTTTTTTTAGCTAATTGAATTTGTATTTCAAAAGCAATTTTTTGTTCAGCAATAAAAGTTTTATCCCAATAATAATCCAGGCCACATTCGCCGACTCCGTAAAATTTATAATTTGAATTATATAAATATTCCTCAACAATTCGTAATTCATTCTCATAATTAACATTCACACTGCACGGGTGCAAACCCATCATTGGGTAACAATAATTTTTTTCCTCATTACATAGTCGAATCATGTTGTCAATAGAATCTTTATCAATATTCGGCAGAAACATTTTCTCAACTCCTACATCTTTTGCCCTTTGCAGCATTTCATTTCTGTCGACATCAAATTCTGGTAAATAAATATGAGTATGTGTATCAATCATTATTCTGAGTTTCAGTATTTCTGTGTTCAGATGTTTCGGTTTTTCATTTGTACATTTTCATATTCGTTAATTTCTACATCAGTTTATTGATTCAAAAGAATAACCCTTTCTGCTGAAGTATTCCAAAACCTTTGGTAAACTTTTTAATACCCTGTCTTTTGCTTTTTCGCTATCGTGGAAAACAATTATACTTCCGTCTGTTGCATGTTCAATTACATTTTTTGTGCACTGCTCAACATCAATATTTGTGTCAAAATCACCACTCAATACATCCCACATATAAATAGAAAAATCCTTTTTTAAATGTTGAATTTGATTATAGCCAATTCGCCCGTACGGAGGTCGGAATATTTTTGATTGAATAATATCCTCACATAGTTGTACATCCCTGTAATATAATTCATTTTCAGTTTTCCATCCGTTTGTATGATGCATTGTGTGATTCCCAATTATATGCTCATTCATCAAAATCTTTTCATAAATACTTTTATGCTTAAATACATTATCACCAATCACAAAAAAAGTTGCCCTCGCATTGTAGTCCTTCAGAATTTTTAAAATTTCTTCAGTAACCATAGGAATTGGTCCGTCATCAAAAGTGAGATATAATGTAGTTTGCTTTTTTATGTCCCAAATCAAACTTGGGTAAACAGATTTTAAATACCAGGGTGTTTTTACAAAATACATTCATGCAAATTTATTCCTTCAATATGTAACTTTGCTGCTGTATGGAAAAGAAAGTGAGATTGCGATATGCACCGAGCCCAACCGGGGCACAGCATATTGGTGGAATAAGAACGGCGTTATTCAATTATTTATTTGTTAAAAAACACGGCGGTGAATTAATATTAAGAAGTGAAGACACAGACCAGTCAAGATTTGTTGAAGGTGCCGAAGAATTCGTAATTAATAGTTGTAAATATGCGGGGATTGAATTTGATGAAGGCATTCATGTTGGAGGGCCATACGCTCCGTACCGGCAAAGTGAAAGAAAAGATATTTATAAAAAATATGTTCAGCAGTTAATTGATAACGGCAACGCCTATTATGCATTTGATACACCTGAAGAATTAGAGGAAATGCGCAACCGTATGATCACAGAGGGAAATCCGTCACCTGCTTACGATCATATTACTAGGCAATACATGAAAAACTCTGTTGCTTTATCTCAGGATGAAGTAGAAAAAAAGTTAGTGAATAATGAACCTTACGTTATCAGAATTAAAATGCCCCGCAATGAAGAAATTAAATTTAATGATTTAATACGGGGATGGGTTACTTTTAATTCATCACAGTTAGACGACAAGGTTTTATTTAAAAGTGATGGTATGCCAACTTATCATCTTGCAAATGTTGTCGATGATTATTTAATGAAAATTACCCATGTGGTGCGGGGCGAAGAATGGTTGCCAAGTGCCCCTACGCATGTAATGACCTATAAATTTTTTGGATGGGAAAATGAAATGCCGCAGTTTGCGCATTTGCCTTTAATATTAAAACCCGAAGGCAATGGCAAATTAAGTAAGAGGGATGGCGATAAATACGGGTTTCCTTTATATGCCCTTGAATGGAAAGAACAAAATATTTCAGGGTTAAAAGAAAAAGGTTTTTTGCCGGAGGCATTTATTAACTTTATTGCATTGCTTGGATGGCATCCCGGCGGCGACAAAGAAATATTTACAAAAGAAGAACTCATTCAGGAATTTAGTTTTGAAAGAGTCGGGAAAAGCGGTGCAAGGTTCGATCCTGAAAAAGCTAAATGGATAAACCAGCAGCATATTAAAATGAAAAGCGGTGTAGAGCTTGCTGAACTTTTGCAGCCTACCTTACAAAAGAATAATGTTATTGCGGATACAGCGTACATTATTAAGGTTTGCGAGCTTATGAAAGACAGAGCAGTTTTTATACCCGACCTATATGAATTTGGGTATTATTTTTTTAATGATATAAAAAGTTATGACACAGAAACGATAAAGAAGAAATGGAAACCGGAACGTACAGAAATATTTTTACAGCTTATTGCAACAATAGATACAGTTGATAATTTTACGGAGCAAAATATTGAAGCTGTTGTAAAAGCATTTATGACAGAATATAAACTTGGAATGGGAGAAGTGATGCCGCTTTTCAGGGTGGCCCTTGCAGGTGGGTTACAAGGACCTCCTGTTTTTGCAATGATGGACGTATTGGGTAAAAAAAAATCTGTAGCCCGTTTGCAATTTGCAGTTGAAAAATTTAATACCTTGCAATAAATTTGAAAAAAATTACAGCCATGCCTAAAAAAAAACCTGTGGAAGGAAAACCTGTTGTTCATCCGGAACTGGATGGATTTGAAATGAGCATCAACGAATTTGGTGAAATTACTACTAACACAAAGGTTGATGTATTGAATGATTTTTTAAATAAGCATGTGGAAGATAAAAAATTTCACGATCTTGATGAGATTCCATATGCTGATGTATCAAAAAAATCAAAAACAAAAGCTGACGCAGATGACGATGAGGAAGAAGAAGAGGATGAGGAGGATTTGGATGATGACGATATGGACGATGATGAACTCGACGATGATGCCGAAGAAGAGATAGGGGAAGGAAAAGCAACAGGTGAAAAAGATCTGTATGATTTAGATGATAAAGATCATGATTATGAAGATATTGAAGACCTTGTAAAGAATATGGAAAAAGATTTTGGCAAAAAAGCAAAAGGTGGCGATGAAGAGGAAGAAGCAGCGGATGATTTTGTGGAGGAAGAATTTTTAGATGAATATAATGATGACTTTAGCGAAGAAGACAGTTATAACCTTGATGAGGGGGAGGATGATAAGTATTGAGTAAGCTTAATGCGAAAACCCGCACTTACCTGCGGGATTTTTGTTTTCAGAAGTGCAGGTAAAACTCTTTTGTTAAATTCTTATACTGCTCCGTATAATTGTGTTGCCCTTCATGTTCAATAATTATTGTATCTGTCTTTGTTTCCGACTGTGTACTTGTTATCTCCAGTAATATTCTTTTTGCAGGTTTATTTTCTTTCGGGTATACAGTTGTTTTTCTTTTACAATATAAGTTTGTTTCTATACACATTTGCAGGAAACGCTCACCTTCTCTCACAGGATATATCACAGATAATATTCCATCGTTGTATAATAATTTTTTAGCTGCGGTAATTAAATTTTCAGGTAATAAATTTTCTGCTGCCCTTGCCTTATTTCTTTTTTCATCAGCAACAGGAAATCCTTTATAGTAAAAGGGGGGATTGCAAATGAGTATATCGTACTTTTTATTACAGTACCGTATCCATTCCTGTAAAGAACTATGAAAGCATTGAACACTCTGTACAAGCTCATTATTTTTAAACCCTGAATTTCTTACGTTCAGTAAACATTCTTCGTACGCAAATGCATCTAAATCTATTGCATCAACAAGACAGGATTTTGCTCTCTGTGCAAGCATAAGAGCAAGTACACCCGTACCAGTCCCAATATCTAAAATGTTTGTATATTTATTTTTACCCTTAATCTCAAGCGATGTCCATGCACCAAGTAATATGGCATCTGTTCCCACCTTCATCCCGCTTTCATGATGCTTTACAGAAAATTGTTTAAAGTAAAAAGTACCATCCTTCATGTGTGTTAAAGATAAGAAAGAGAGTATATGAATACTTCCGGACTGCGAATTCAAACGTTTTGCAACGGAGCCATTATAATTTATATCTGCTGAGTAAAACTTGTTTAACCCATTTACTTACCCGATTTCATATTAAAACTAAAATGTCATATATTTGATTGTCCTTAACTCATAAAAATATCTTTAAATGAAAACAACTTGGCTCCTGCCTTATATTTTTCTGTGTCTGCCTATTACCAGTCCGGCACAAGCACCAAAACCTAATATCGTTTTAATTATTGTAGATGATCTGAATGATTATGTACAGGGCTTCAACGGTCAACCTCAAACAATAACGCCTAATATGCTGGAACTTCAGCAAATGGGAGTTACATTTTTAAATGGCTACTGCAATGCACCTGGATGCGCACCTTCAAGAACAAGTATGCTCTCTGGAAAAGATATGGCCTATACGAAAGTGTATTCGAATTCTGATTATGATGGTGTATTTAGAGATGAATTTACTGTTGCAAAAAATAATGAAGAAGTATTTACGCTCCCGGAAATATTAAAAGATAATGGGGGATATTATACGTATGCCATTAATAAGGTATTTCACAGCCCGACAGAAAATGATTATGACGATGTTACTGCTGATGCATGTTCGAAAAGTTTATCCTGGAATAAAATGGTAAATATAAATGAACCTGCATGGGTGAAGGACATAATGGATGAACATAAATTCGGGGACTATTTTACCAGTGGTGCAATTCCTGATTCACTTGAAAAATATATGGAAGACTATAAGGGCGCTGATTCAGCGATCCAGTTTATTCATGATTATGCATCCGGCACTGCAAATACATGTGGTAATCCTTTTTTTCTTGCATTAGGTATGCATGAGCCGCATGAAGACCGATATGTCCCGGAAAAATATTTCCCCACTTATTATAAAAATAATTTTCTGGATGAACCCTTTCATTTATTATTTAATAATCCTGCAGATACATTTCCTTATAACGGGGTTGTAATGCCTCCCCAACCTGCAATACAATATGAAGATTATTATAATTTACCTGAAGGAGGGCTTGCACAACAATTTGCAGACGTCAACATATATGAACAAATGAAAAATTATGTAGATGCATTAACGGAATATCCTGTAATTAATGATACACTTACTGATGAGGAAAGAAAAAACTTATTATATGAAACAGTGCATGCCGGATATCTAATTAATTATCTTGCTGCAATTCAATTTTCAGATGCGCAAATAGGAAGGGTTATTGATGCGTTAAAGGAACATCCTGAATTAATTGAAAATACGGTCATCATTCTTATTGGAGATAATGGATATTCGCTTGGTGAAAAAAGACATTGGACGAAATGGACATTGTGGGAACCGGACATTAGAATTCCTTTTATAATCGTTCATCCGGATGCAACAGGTAATACAATTTCAAATCGTACCGTATCAATGCTTGATCTGTTTCCAACAATTTGCAATTGGGCAAATACAGATCTGCCAACTTTTTCTGACGGGTCTGATTATGTTGATGGAACAGATTTTTCTGATATCGTTTTTAATCCGCAATTAAACCGTGAAAAGCCTGTTTTATCTACCTACAAAAAAAAGTCAGGGGCCGGTTCATGTTTTCCGCATCACTCAGTGCGTAATGAAAAATTTCATTACATAAGATACCGCTCAAATAATGATGGAAGTTTGGGAGGAGGTGTTTGCAATGCAGATCTGAGTATTACAGAAGAAGAACTATATGAAGTGGGTGCAAACAGGGAAAAAGATGCGAATGAATGGAATAATTTAATAGGTGACGCTAATTATAAAATTGTAAAAGAATATTTGGGGCAATGGTTGCCTGATTCATCAAAATATCTACAGCCAACTTATACAGTAAAAATAAAAGAACCTAATCCCGCATGTTATTATAAATCGACGGATGTGATAAATTTAAGTACACTTTTATATGATAAAGATGGTGTGCAATTATTTTCAATACCGGCAGGAAAACATTTAAAATGGTGGACAAATATTGGCACCGCTGAAGTTACTACACTCACAAATAATTTAAATCTTTCAGCAATTCCTGAAATTGTAACAGGAACTGCAACTGAATTAAAAATATACCTTGCTTTATATAATTCAGATTATACTGAAATAGACGGATTGGATTTACTCACAATAAAAATAAATAATACTACAACAAATTATCCATCATTTAAAGTAAAAACGAACAAGCGTAAAGCAACAATAAAAACTATGTCGTATCCTGCAGGCACATTTACAGCTATTTGGGATTATGGCGATGGGTTTATCTATACTGGGTTAATACCTCCGGCTCATATGTATGCAGCATTTGGAACATACACAATTAATTGTTCAGCAGTAATTGGCAGCGCTGCCGGATGCACCCGCACAAAAAAAGTAACAATAATATTAGACAGTGGTTCGCATGTATATTTTAAATTATCACCAAACCCTGCACAAACAAATATTACACTGAGTATGGAAAGCAACCCGGGTATTTATGAACTTACTATATTCAATGCTGCGGGTGTACAGATAATACAAAAATCAATTACTTCAGAAACCGGAATAGAAGATGTTGATTTTAATATTAAAGATTTAGTGCCGGGGGTATATTATGTTCAAATAAAAAGCGCCGACGTTACAGAAATAAAAACATTTATCAAAGCTGAATGATATGTTAAATATTCTGATTTTTTAAACACAAATTTTATTTTATGAAAACTCCAATTTTATTTATCACCCTGATATTTTTAATTTTTTTAAGTGATCATCTTCAGGCGCAGGAACCTAAGCCGAACATTATTTTTATTATTGTTGATGACCTTAATGATTATACAGCTGATCTTGGCGGACACCCGCAAAGTGAAACACCCGGTATGACGGCAATAGCAAACCTCGGAACACAATTTACAAATACACATTGTCCGGCACCTAAATGTGCGCCCTCCCGTACAAGTTTTATGAGCGGAAAAGATTGTGATTATACACAGATATATAATAATCCGGCATGTAATCCATTCAGGGAATATTTTGATGGTAAACCGGTATTTACCCTGCCGGAATATTTAAAAGACAGCGCAAATTATTTCACTGTAGGAATAAATAAAATTTATCATTGTTTTGATTCAGAACCTGATTATGATATGACAACAAGCGATGCATGCTCTAAATCATTATCATGGAATAAATACATCTGGTTTTATAATGGCGAATCATTTACAGTAAGCACTTATGCAAACACACATAAGGAAGGATTACCAGGTATACAATGGAGTCGTATTCCTGATAGCCTTGAAGAGTATATGTATGATCACATTGCAATTGATTCTGCTATTGAGATAATAAATATGTATGACGAAGGTGATGATTTTGCATGTGGCAAACCATTATTTATTAATATTGGTTTACGCAGACCGCATACTCCTTTTTATATTCCTGAATCTTATTATTCCTCTTTTTATCTTGAAGATATTTATGCATCTGCATATGAATTGCCGTATAACCACCCTAAAAATGAATTTCCTTATAATGGAATCGTGATGCCTGAACAACCTGAACCTAAATGGGCTGATTATTATGCATTACCCCTTGATGGAATTGCACAAACTGCAGCAACATATGACGAATTTGAGCTCCAAATTGACGAATATAGCAGCGAATTACCCTTCCTTCCTGTAATAAATGATACCCTTACTGATGCAGAAAGAATAGAAATAATTGAAGAAAGTAAAAGAGCAAATGCTGTAATGGGATATCTTGCAGCAACAAAATTTGTAGATGCGCAAATAGGAAGATTATATGATGCATTGCAGGACCATCCTGAATTTTTAAGTAATACTATTATTGTAATCGCAGGCGATAATGGATTTAGCCACGGGCAGAAAAAACATTGGTTAAAAGGAACAATGTGGGAAACAGATTTGAGGGTTCCTTTTATCATTGCTGATATGCGGAACCCAATAAAAAAAGTTTGTAAAAGCAGTGTGAGTTTATTAGATATTTTTCCTACTATCTGCGATTTAATTGATGAAACGCCACCTGTAATTTCTGACGGCAGCACTTATTTGGATGGAATAAGTTTAGTGCCGTTCATGAATAACCCGAATGTGCAGATAGAAAAACCAAGCCTCGCAAGTTATGATATAAATGTGGCGGGTGGTTATGGTTGTTATCCTATGTATTCTGTGCGCAGTGATGAATTTCATTTTATAAGTTATAAAGGTAATACCACTTCAATTTGCGGCAATGATGAAACAGTTTTTTATGAAGAAGAATTGTATGAAATCGGAGCTAGCAGGGAAAGGGATGCAAATGAATGGAATAATTTAATTAATGATCCTGATTATAACATTGTAAAACAATATTTACAACAATGGCTGCCGGATTCCTCCCTTTATCTGCAGGCAACTTATTCTATAAAAATAAAAGATAAGGCATGTTATCATAATACCACGGACAATGTAAGTTTATCAGCATCGTTATTTAATAAAAATGGGACAAATACAACAATTCCCGCAGGCAAACATTTAGTATGGTGGACAAACCTGAGTACTGATTCATCTCTTTCAGCAACATTTAATTTTTCCTTATCCTCAATTCCTGAAATTACAAGTGGAGCCGAAAATGAAATGCTTATATATGCTGCATTGTACGACGAAACATATCAAACCATTGAAGGGCTTTCAATAAAGCGTATCACAATTCAAAACACCCCTTCCTTATTTCCATCCTATACTGTAAAAACAAAAAAGAAGAGGGCTATTATTTCCGGAGTATCATATCCTGCAGGAACTACATCTGCAACATGGGATTACGGTGATGGATATATTTATTCAGGATTAACTCCTCCATTACATATTTATGCCGGATACGGAACATATACTGTAGTTTGCACAGCAACAACAGGTGGTTGCACAGTTGCAAAAAGAGTTACAATACTGCTTGATGCAGGAACACATATTTACACAAAACTTTCGCCTAACCCTGTAAAAGATTATGTATCTGTAAATATTCAGGCAACACAAGGGAATTATGATATCGAAATATTTAATTCTGCAGGATTAAAAGTGCTGGAACAAAATATTCAGAGTGAAACAGGAAATGAAAATGTTGAATTTAATACACAACAATTACCTGCCGGATCTTATATCGTAAAAATAACCGGGGAAGGATGGATGGAAACACAAAAATTTATGAAAGTTGATTAATAATTAAAACATATAGAAGTGGAAATGCAGTTTCAAAATTCTTTGAAACTGCATTTTTATTATATGATAAGAGCATTTTGATATTTACTTCATTAAAATTTTTATACACATTATAAAAATTTGAAAAAAGAGAGTTGTAGTTTTATCCTTTAAACCGAATTATGAAATTAATCACGACGCTTGCATTCGCAGTGCTATTTACTCCTTTTGTGTACACCCAGGTTTCTGATAAGCCAAACATTATATTTATTGTACTTGATGATCTTAATAATTATGTTTCTGGTTACAATGGCCAACCTCAAATGGAAACACCCGGTATTCAATCCATAGCAGATAATGGTACCACATTTACAAATGCATTCTGTAATGCCCCCGAATGTGCCCCATCAAGAACAAGTTTTTTGACAGGCAAACTACCGCATTATACAGAAGTGTATGATAATTCAGGATTTAATTCAGAAGATTTCAGGGGAAATTTTGCACCCGGAAAATATATTCTAACATTTCCCGAATACCTGAAAGATTCAGCAGGATATTTTACTGTTGCCTGTAATAAAATTTTTCATGAAGACCAGGTTAATCCCGACTATGACAGCCTTACAAATGATGTGTGCTCAAAAAGATTATCATGGAATAAAGTATTGCATGCAGGCAGTTATACAGGTTATGGAGCCGAATCTGCAGCACAGGAGGAAGGGGGTGTCCATTTTCCATGGGCAAGTATTGATAGCACAAGAGATAATCAATTAGAAGATTATAACATTACAGATACAGCAATTCAATTTCTTGAAGATTATGCAAATGATGCAGGGGCATTTTGTAATAAACCATTCTTTCTTGGAGTAGGATATCATTTTCCGCATCTTGATCTATATGTACCTGAAAATTTTTTCCTTCCGGACTATATAGAAAATTTTAATGCAACTACATTTGACATCCCTTATAATAATCCTGTAGATGATTATCCATACAACGGCGTCGTGATGCCTCCAAGGCCGGAAATTCCTTATAGTGATTTTGATTCTTTGGGATATATGGGAAAAAGATTTGCTGGTACGCAGATACATAATGATTTTGAAAGCTGGTATTATACTTTAGATAGTTTACCTGTTTCCCTTGCCGGCTATTCGTTGGTGGAAAAAAAAGCAATTTTAGTTGAATCAAAAAAAGCAAATGCAGTAATGGCATATATGGCAGCAGTTAAATATGCTGATGCACAAATTGCAAGATTAGTTGAAGCGCTTCAATCACATCCCGAAATATTAAATAATACTGTTATTATTCTTATAAGTGATCATGGATTTAGCTTAGGTGAAAAAAAGCATTGGAAAAAAAGTGCACTGTGGGAAACAGATATTCATATGCCGCTTATTATTACAGATTACAGAAATATAGAAACACAAATATGTAAATCTGCAGTAAGTCTGTCCGATCTTTTTCCCACAATTTGCAATTTTGCTCAAATTTCAGAGCCTCTTTTTCCAACAGGAGCAAAATATACAGATGGCTCAAGTTTAATACCCTTGCTCACAAATCCTGATAAATTTTATAATAAACCAGTATTAACTATTATTAAAAATACTGAATTTAACCAGGAAGGAAGATGTCATCCGCAATTTTCTGTACGGTCAAATGCAATGCATTACATTTTATATAAATCAAACAGTGCTGAAGAGGATATACTCAATTGCAATGATGCTTTAAGTTTTACTGAAGAAGAATTATATGAAATAGGGATTAACCGGGACAGGGATATTCATGAATGGAATAATTTGGCAGCAGATCCTGATTATAATATTGTAAAAAAATATTTGAGGCAATGGCTTCCTGATTCAATAAAATATTTGCAGGCTACATATTCGTTAAAAATAGAAGATAATGCATGTTATCATAACGCAGCAGATGATGTTAATTTATCTGTAACTATCATTAATAAAAACGGCACTCCTGTAACAGGTATTCCATCAGGTAAACATTTATTATGGTGGACGAACCTTGGAAGCGATTCTTCCTTCACAACTAATTTTGACTTCTCCTTATCATCCATCCCTGAAATTACCAGCGGGGATGAAAATGAAGTACTTGTTTACACAGCTTTGTATAATTCTACATTTGACATAATTGAAGCACTTGAGATTAATCATATAAAAATAGAAAATGATGTAACGCTATTTCCATCCTTCAAAGTAAAAACAAAAAAGAAAAGAGTAAATATTATAAATGTAACTTACCCTGCCGGGGTAACAAGTGTAGTTTGGGAATATGGCGATGGATATATTTATTCAGGATTTACACCTCCCATGCATTTGTATCCCACATACGGTAATTATGAAGTTATATGCAAAGCAACAATAGGTGGCTGTGCCGTTACCAAAAAAATTGGAATAACTCTTGACGCAGGGTCACATGTTTATACAAGACTTTCACCCAACCCTGTTAAAGATCATGTGGCTGTTAATATAAATGCTTCAAAAGGAAATTTTTATATTGAAATATTTAATTCTGCAGGAATAAAAGTGTTGGAAAAATATATGCATAGTGAAACAGGAAATGAAAATATTATATTTAATACACAACAATTACCTGCAGGCTCATACCTTGTAAAGATAACAGGCGAAGGATGGACAGAAACGCAGAAATTTATGAAGGCGGATTAAACCTATATAAACTACTTAATACTAAAAACAGTTTTGAAATTAAAGCTCAAAACTGTTTTTAGTTCAACTCTTTCTCAAAATTACTTTATAAATTATTTTATATGGCTTATATATCCATCTCTAAAACCATTGGGCAGTGATCACTGTGCGAAGCATCAGGTAAAATAGCCGCACTTCTTAACTGGGATAATAAATTTTCAGTAACTGCAATATAATCTATTCGCCAGCCTTTGTTATTTACCCTTGCATTCGCCCGATAACTCCACCATGTATATTGATGAGGATCTGTATTAAAATGCCTGAATGCATCTGAGAAACCATCTGTAAAAAATTTTTCCAGCCATGCTCTTTCGTCAGGCAGGAAACCGCTTGAATTTTTATTACTAACAGGATCATGAATGTCAATAGGTTTATGACAAATATTATAATCGCCACAGATAATTAATTTACTTCTGCTTGTTGTTATATTTTTTAAATAATTGAAAATGAAATCAAGAAATTGATATTTCACACCCTGCCGTATATCGCCTGTGGTACCTGATGGAAAATAAATACTATAAACAGAAATATCCCCATAATCACATCTTATCACCCTTCCTTCTTTATCAAAATCATTATTCCCGCAACCATATTCAACATGATCAGGCTTTTGTTTTGAAAAAATTGCAACGCCGCTATATCCCTTTTTTTCTGCGTTGTGCCAGTGTGCATGATAACCGAGGTTTTCGAATACACTCATATCTACCTGGCTTGTTTCTGCCTTTAATTCCTGAACACAAATAATGTCGAAATTATTTTCCTGCAGCCAGTTTATCCAGCCACGGTTCATCGCTGCTCTAATGCCGTTAAGATTATAGGTTACTATTTTCATTTTTTGTATTTGGACTCCAAAAATAATTTTTTTCAGACTATGCATAGTTTTAACGCTTTAACACATCTGATAATTGGAAGTAATTATTTTGTCATAGCCACAAAACATTCCATAAATACAACCTTCCATTTAAGAAATAAATCATTTAATTTTACATGTATATAATCAATTCTCAGGATGCATAAGTATTTTACTGTAAATATTCTTAATCTGCTATTTGTCATTTTATTTATAAGTAATGGGGCAAATTTATTTTCGCAATCCACAGAACAGCCAAACATTATTTTTATTATTCTTGATGACCTGAACGATTATGTTGAAGATTATGATGGGCAACCACAGGTGGAAACACCAAATATACATGCTATTGCAGACAACGGAACAACATTTACAAAAGCATATTGCACAAGTCCTCAATGCGGCCCTTCCCGCATGAGTATGCTTACAGGAAAAGATGCTGATTACACAAAAATTTATACAAACACAGAAATTATTTGTAATGATTTCCGTGAAAATTTTACTGAAGAAAATAATAATGCGGAAGTATTTACATTACCTGAATATTTAAAAGACAGCGCCGGCTATTTTACTTACGGAATTAATAAATTGTTTCATTGCCATGAAGATTATCCTGATTATGATTCATTAAATGCGGATGCCTGCAACAGGAATTTTTCGTGGAATAAACTTGTTACATTTCCCGGCGGTGAAAATCATGATGTCTCGCTTGCGGGGCAGGAAATTGATAATGGCGTTTCCGGATTAAATCATGCGGCTATTGATAATTCATGGGAGAATAAAATGTTTGATTATGTTGCAGTTGATTCTGCAATTTATTTTTTAAATGCATATACAACAGATAATTCAATCGCATGTGGCAAACCATTATTTCTTGCTGTTGGTTTGCGCCGTCCGCACAATCCTTTATTTATTCCCGAAAAATATTTTGATGAAAATTATTTCCCTGATTTTTATGAAACACCATTTAATAAACCTTATAACGACCCCTATAATGCATTTCCGTACAATGGTGTTATAATGCCTCCACAGCCTGATACAATGTGGAATGATTTCTATCATTTACCGGAAAATGGGGTTGCGCAATCTATTGCGCTCGAAACCAATGTGCATGAAAATTTAATGCAATCTGCCCAGGGATATTGGAGTGATTTACCTGAGATTGATCCGACGTTCAGCAATGCTGAAAGACTTTTTATTATCCAGGAATCAACAAGAGCTAACGCAGTACTTGCATATCTTGCCGCAATAAAATTTGTTGATGCACAAGTTGGAAGATTATATGATTACCTGCAAACGCATCCTGAATTTTTAAATAACACGATTATTATTATTGCAAGTGATAACGGATATAGTTTGGGAGAAAAACAACACTGGCGCAAAGGCTCATTATGGGAAACGGATATAAGAATTCCATTAATTATTGCAGATATGCGCAACCCGAATCAACAGCTTTGTTCTAAAACCGTTAGTTTGCTTGACATTTATCCTACCATTATTGAAATGCTTGAATTAAATGAACCCGTATTTTCTGACGGTTCAAAATATTTAGATGGAAAAAGTTTATTGCCACTATTAAATAATTCTGAAAGAAGCTGGAGCCATCCTATTCTTGTTTCAACAAAAAATAAACCGATGTCGGAGGGAAATTGTTTTCCACAATATACTGTGCGGGATGAAAGGTTTCATTATATAAAATATAAAAGTAATAATAGTGTTTACGGAATTACTACCTGTGATGAAATAAATAATATTCTTGAAGAAGAATTTTACACACTGGGGAAAAATTATAATATTGACCCCTTTGAATGGGATAACAGGATAAATGATGAAACATATCAGCCGGTTATAAAATATTTACAGCAATGGTTGCCGGATAGCGTAATGTATATGCAAAATGCATTTGAAACTAAAATTGAAAATGATATTACAAAATGTTTTGTGGAGAAAACAGATACACTGCATTTAACTGCAGAGGTTTTTGATACATCAGGCAATATAGTAACAGATTTTGATGGTTATACTTTACAGTGGACTAACAATTTAACTTCAGATGTTTTTTATGGTGATGAAATAGATTTTCCTGTAAATAATTTATCAGATGCATTATATGATGGGCAAACCAGGATATTTTTTTATTTGAATTTATATGATGCAGCAACAAAAAATATAGGTTTTGATATGCAGTATTATTTTATTAATCCATTAAACCAACCTGGGGTAACTTTCACTACTGAAATGATAAATGGTGAAACAACAGTTACAATAAATGATTATACAATTACCGGAACTTATAATAATACCTGGTGGGATTTTGGGGATGGAACAATTGTGCATGATCTTATTCCCGCACCGCATATTTATAATGAAGCGGGAGATTATACCGTAACAAATTATGTGCAGTACGGCAATGATACCTCATGCATTAATACATATACAGCATCCGTTTACGCAATACTAATAAATCCTGAAGATTATCCGGTATATCTTTTTCCTAATCCTGCGCAACAGTATTTAACTATTGCTCTGGACAAATATGATGCAGAGGTGAAAACGGAAATATTTGATGTACTTGGGAAAAAATATTTGCAATTTGAAACAGACAGCACCCAATTAATACAGGATGCTTTTACAATAGATGTATCAGCATTACACAATGGACAGTATATTATTAAATGTACAACTGGTAATAATATTTTTAATGCAAAATGTATTATTATGCGCTAATTTCATAACATGAAAATATATTTCCTATTTTTATTTGCCCTTTTTTTTTCTGTAAACAATTTATATTCACAGTCAACACTGCCAAATATAATTTTCATAACTCTTGATGATCAAAATGACTATACTGAAGGATTTGATGGCAATCCGCAGGTAGAAACTCCAAACATAAAAAGATTAGAACAACTTGGTACAACGTTTTATAATGCATATTGTCCTGCTCCGCAATGCGGACCATCCCGGGCATCCATGATAACGGGTAAAGATGTTTTTTATACGCAAGTTTATAATAACACAAGTTATAAATGCAAAACATTCCGGGATAATTTTACAGAAGAGAAAGGCAATGAAGAAATTTTCACGATACCACAATACTTAAAAGACAGTGCAGGATATTTTACGTACCATTTAAATAAAGTAATGCACTGCCATGAAAATGCTGCTGATTATGATTCAATAACAACAGACATATGTGAAAAAGGGTTATCGTGGAATAAAATTTTTATTTATGATGATTCATCTATTATAAATACGATTGCTGAAGCAAATCTAGGAGGTCCCAAACAATTTCTTTGGTCAGTGATAGATGATAGTTATGAACCGCAAATGAAAGATTTTGTGATGACGGATTCTGCAATTGCATTTATTAATGCTTATGCAAATGATGCATCTGTTGCATGTAACAAACCATTATTTCTTGGTCTCGGGTATTTAAAACCCCATTTACCGCTTTATATTCCTGAAAAATATTTCAGTAGTATGTATGAAGATATCTATA
The DNA here is from genome assembly GCA_014380545.1 of Chitinophagales bacterium. Lineage (GTDB taxonomy): Bacteria > Bacteroidota > Bacteroidia > Chitinophagales > BACL12 > JACMJP01. The sequence goes on from JACMJP010000011.1 coordinate 17,186, forward strand.
ATTTACCTTTTGATGAACCATATAATTATCCAGTTTATTCATACCCTTATAATGGATTAGTAATGCCACCTCAGCCGGAAATTCCCTACAGTGATTATGATGGACTTCCTGAGAATGGCGTAGCAAGATCCTTAGCCGATCCGGGGCTTGAAGGGAGTCTCAGTAATTATATTGAAGGACTAAACCCGTTTCCAACTATTGATGAAAATATAACGGATGATGTGCGCAAAGAAATATTATTACAAACTATCAGGGCAAATGCAATTCTTGCATACATGGCTGCAATAAAATATACTGATGCACAGATAGGAAGATTTTTGGATGCTCTCGAAACACATCCTGAAATTTATAATAATACTATTATAATTTTATTCAGTGATCATGGATTTAGCCTGGGAGAAAAAAAACATTGGCGCAAAGGAGGATTATGGGAAACAGATATAAGAACCCCATTTCTTTACATTGATTTAAGAACCCCTGAAAAACAAATAAGTGAACGACTTGTGAGTTTAACGGATATCTTTCCTACTATCTGTGATGTAATTGATATACCATATCCAATATTTAATGATGGCTCAAATTATTTTGACGGTAAAAGCTTATTACCCGTTATTTTAAATCCTGATACAATTTTTGAACGGCCTGTAATTAGTTCATATATTGAAAAAGAGACAATTGATCAGGGGGGCTGTTTCCCACAATACTCCATTCGGAGCGAAAGGTTTCACTATATAAAATATCAAACCAATAATGTGTATGGCGAATTGGATTGTGATATAACAAAAAGTATTACTGAAGAAGAATTATATGAAATTGGAATTAATCGTGAGATAGATCCCTATGAATGGAATAATTTAAGTGACAGTACAGAATTTAATCCTGTTAAAATTTACTTACAGCAATGGCTTCCCGACAGCAACTTGTATTTACAGGAAACCTATAAGGCAATTATTAATAATAATGTGCTTGATTGTTATTTAAATACATCAGATATTATTCATCTGTCTTTTGATCTGTACAACCCCGATGGAACATTTTTAAATACACACCCTGCTTCGCTCACATATAATTGGTCGACAAATATAAATGCAGCCATATTTACAGGCGATAATATTGATATTCCGATATCCGCATTTACAGAAGCAGAACTGGAGAATAAAGACAGGCTTATTATTTATTTAAATATTTATGATGCAGAAAATAAACTTATCGCTTTTGACATAAAATATTTTTATTTGCATGAAAACAATAAACCATTTGCAAATTATCAAGCATCTTCAAATGGATTAACAGCATGTATTATAAATTATTCTCTTACCGGTAACTATATTGATACCTGGTGGGACTTTGGAGAAGGAGTTATTATTGATGAGAAAATTCCCGGACCTTATACATTTCAAAATGAAGGGTCACATATAATTAAAAATTATGTGGAATACGGAAATGAAAATTGTATTGAAGTATATGAGAAAACGATCTTTGTTGCGGACACACTTAGTAAAACATTTCCCCTGCTTATTTTTCCTAATCCTGCTCAACAGGAAATTACAATAAAAATAGCCGATGAATCGGGCAATGGCATAGTAGAAATTTTTAATGCGCAGGGGCAAAGAATATTTTCAGGTGTTTCTTTACAATGCGGATGCACCCGTTTTGAAAAAATAGATGTCTCTAAATGCAGCAGAGGAGTTTATATTGCATCATTTACCGGAAATGCAGGAAATGGATCAAACACTTTTGTTATTGAGCGATGAATTTCAGCTAAAAAACATCCTGTTGGAACTATTCACTATAACTTTGTTTTAAGATTTTTTTATTCGATGAAAAACATAAAGCACATATTTATTTTATTCTTCACCTTATTATTTATTGCATGCAGTGTATCAAAAACAACTACCGGTATAAATGATAATTTATATAAAGGGATGATATTGTTAGCGGCAGGAGAAGCTAAAATTGGAAATAATAGTGGCTTTAGCGGTGAATCTCCAGAATTCATAAAACATATTGATGCATTTTATTTAGATGAACATGAAGTAACTGTTGTTCAATTCAGAAAATTTATTGAAGCAACTCAATATGTTACAGAAGCAGAAAGATTTGGTGATGGTGGTGTTTTCAATATGGAGAACAAACAATGGTATTTACAAAAAGGCGCAACATGGCACCACCCGTTTGGTGCTGATGGGGTTGTTGCTGAAGATGACCATCCCGTTACTCAGGTCTCATGGAATGATGCCATTGCTTACAGCAAATGGGCGGGTAAAAGGCTACCTACTGAGTTTGAGTTTGAATATGCGGCAAAGAATGCAGGATCATCAAATGAAATATATGCATGGGGAAATACGCTTGTAGAAAATAATTTTTACATGGCAAATACCTGGCAGGGGCATTTCCCGGATATGAATTTGGGAAAAGACGGATTCTTGTATACCTCTCCTGTGGGATCATTCGGAAAAAATACATCAGGATTTGAAGACATGGGTGGAAATGTTTGGGAATGGACAAACAGCTGGTATCAGCCTCATGAAAATACTATTAATGGAATTATTGATTCATCTTCAAACCTGCGGGTAAT
>JACMJP010000089.1 GCA_014380545.1 Chitinophagales bacterium
TTCTTTCAATTTCATCTAATTCTTCGGGAACAGAATCCATCTCCAAACGCATTTTTGCAGCAGCTTCATCAATTAAATCAATTGCTTTATCCGGTAATTTCCTGTCTGAAATATATCTTGATGATAATTCTACTGCAGCAATAATTGCAGCATCTTTAATTCTTACTTTATGATGGTTTTCGTAGCGCTCTTTCAATCCTCTTAAAATAGAAATGGAATCTTCGTTATTCGGCTCATCAACCAAAACTTTTTGAAATCTTCTTTCAAGTGCTTTATCTTTTTCAAAATATTTTTGATATTCATTTAATGTTGTTGCTCCAATTGCCCTTAATTCTCCTCTTGCTAATGCAGGCTTTAAAATATTTGCTGCATCCATGGCACCTTCTCCGCCGCCTGCGCCAACCAATGTATGAATTTCATCAATAAATAAAATGATACTTCCCTCGCCCTGGATAACTTCTTTTACAACGGCTTTTAATCTTTCTTCAAATTCGCCTTTATATTTTGCGCCGGCAATTAGCGCACCCATATCAAGTGAATAAATTGTTTTTGATTTCAAATTTTCAGGAATATCTCCGTTTACTATTCTATGAGCGATACCTTCCGCAATTGCAGTTTTTCCAACTCCGGGATCGCCAACTAGTATTGGATTGTTTTTTGTTCTTCTTGATAAGATATGTAATACTCTTCTTATTTCTTCATCTCTTCCAATTACAGGATCCAATTTCCCGCTTTTTGCCCTTTCATTTAAATTGATAGCATATTTATTTAATGCGTTCAACTGATTTTCTGCAGACTGCGAATTAATAGAAGAGCCTTTGCGCAATTCTTTAATTGCGGCTTTAAGATCTTTCTCTGTAACTCCAAGAGATTTTAATAATTTACTTAAAGAATCATTACTTGCAAGAATACCCAATAATAAATGTTCAACCGAAACAAATTCATCCGCAAATTCTTTTAAAAAAGTTTGTGCTTTTGCAACGGTAATATTTGCTTCTCTTGATAAATATTGCCCTCCCTGCCCTTGAACTTTTGGTGATTTATTTAATTGCTCATCTAATTTTTGTTGCAGAAAGGGAATATTGACATTTAATTTTTTTAATAAATAACCGATCACTTCTTCATCTTCATTTAATAAAGATTTTAGTATGTGATCATTTGTTATTTGCTGGTGGTCCATCTGTATGGCCATTTGCTGTGCCTGCTGAATAGCTTCCTGCGATTTAATTGTAAATTTTTCTAAATTCATAACATCAGATTAGCAAAAATAAAGCCTCTGGAAATTTATTGACAGCATGTCTGTTAGAGTGTAAAATTACTTGACATTATGACTTCATGAAATAATTTTTCTTGTATTAATACATATTTACCTTTATGTCAATGTGACTTATTAAGCCCGGCATGTGCCGGACAATGGTATGTTTCTGTAGGAGTTTGTTTTGATAATTTTTATAATAATTATTTATTTAAATAGCAGTTTTTTTATCAAGAATTTCTTTTTTATATAAAACTGCTGCGTTACCATAAGTTGAAACATTAGAGGGTGTCAAGGTTAACAATTCTAAA
>JACMJP010000090.1 GCA_014380545.1 Chitinophagales bacterium
AAATACCAGAGTGTTTCAATATAATTATTATCATAGGTTACATATGGGTTCTCCATATCAACCCAATAACCCATTATCGCAGTTAATTCTTCCCACTTGTGTTTATATTTTAATACTTCACTTTTGCATGTAGCATTAAATTCTTTTACCGATATTTTTTTGCCTATGTCTTCCTTAGTAATACCGAGCATTTTTTCTACACTCAATTCAACAGGTAAACCATGTGTATCCCAGCCACCTTTTCTTTCAACCCGAAAACCCTGCATTGTTTTATAGCGGCAGAACATATCTTTTAATGTGCGGGAAATTACATGGTGAATGCCGGGTAATCCATTTGCACTCGGCGGGCCCTCATAAAAGATAAAAGGATTATTTTCATTTCTTTCTTCTATACTTTTTTTAAAAATATTTTCCTCTTTCCAAAATTGTAAAACAGTTTTATCAATCTCAGGAAGATTTAAATTTTTATATTCTTTATATTTTTTATTCTCTATTGAAGACATAATTTTTTTAATACTAAGTACCAACTACTAACTACCAATTACTAACCTACTCTTTTTCTTCTGCCTCAATCAGATCAGTGTACATACTCTTGCTCCTTCGTAAATGCGATTTTCTTAATCCCTTTTCAAATAATAGTATCAGTGCCGGCAGCAATAATAAATTATTAAACATGGCAACAACCAAAGTAATGGAAGTTAATAATCCCATGTTTGCAGTGCCGCCAAATTTGCTGAAAGTGAAAATAAAAAATCCCGCAAATAAAATAACCGCCGTATAGATCATACTCACACCACTTTCCTTTAATGATGCCGTTACTGTTTTCGGAATATCAAAACTGTTTTTTACAAGATCCTGTTTATACTTCGCCATAAAATATGCGGTAAAGTCAACACACATTCCGTAAGCAATACTAAAGATCAATACCGTTGAGGGTTTAATGGAGATATCTAGAAAGCCCATTATTGCTCCCGTAATAAATAAAGGGATTAAATTCGGCAATAAGGAAATAATTAATAATCTTCCGCTGCGGAATTGATATAAAAGAATTAACGAAATAACAATTAATGCAAGCGCTAAACTTTCTGCAAGGCTATTAATTAAATATTGATACCCTTCCACTGCAACCACACTTGTTCCTGTTACAGCAACAGTATAATTAGGTTTATCAAATATTGAATCAATCTTTGGCTGAAGGTCAGCTAATATCTTCGGCATACTATCACTTCCTACATCAGCCACCTGCACAGTTATTCTTGCAATTTCCCCGTTCCTGTCAACAAAGCGATTTTGCAATACACCTTTTTGTTCGCTGTTCTCAAGATACTCCCGCACCTTACCGTCATTACTTGTAAGATTATTCATATCCGGCAATGCATAATATCTTTCATTGCCGTTATAATATGCCTGCCGTGCGAATTTTAATCCATCTAAAATTGAAAGTGATGATGACAATGCAGGATAAGTAGAAAGTGTATCCTGCAACTGCGATATTTTTTGCAGTGTACTTAAATTAGATATTTTTTTTGATGATGTGTCAAGTCTTATTATCACAACCGTATCATAAGCATATGTTGTTTCAATCTCAGAAATTACCTGTGTTGAGTTAATAATCGTATCCTGCACTTTCGTTACCACCGAATTTTTACTGATCATTATTTCAAAAGGCATAACACCATGAAATACCCTTTCAAGAAATTTCATATCCTGGTAAACTTCTGTTTTTTCACTCACCTCATCCAGTATATATCCTTTGCTTTTTAATTGAATTACACCAAACACAGAAATTAAAACAATAATAATTGCAGTAGTAAAAATTGTTTTGCGGTGATGTTGTGTGTAATTATCTATTTTGCCGATAATAAATTTCAATTGCTTGCTTTCAAGGTGATCTGTATGTTTGCTTTTTGGTTTTGGCAAATAAGAATACACAACAGGTATACCCACAAGCGAAATAACAAAAGTGGAAATAACACCAATAGTTGTAATTAATCCGAACTCTTCAAGTATCGCTACATTCGTAAAACAAAACACTGTGAAGCCAACTGCTTTTGTTGCATTGGTAACTAACGTTGCGAAACCAACTTTTTCAATCATGCTGGTAAGCGCCTTTATTTTATTTCCATGCCGGCGGAATTCCATGTGATATTTATTCAGCAGGTAAACACAATTAGGCACCCCCATAATAATGAGCAAACTCGGAATAAGTGATGTAAGCACTGTAAGTTTATAACCCATCAGCGCCATCATGCCCGTGCAAATAACAACCCCGCTGCCTATAATTAATAAAGTGAAAACAACAGCATCAATACTGCGGAATAAAAAATATAGAGTAATAATGGTAACAAAAATTGCCAGTAATAAAAACAGCCGCACCTCGCTTGTAATAGTTGTTAATTGATAATAGCGTATAAACGGTAAGCCGCTGTATTTAAGATCAACACCCTGCGCCTCGGCAAAAGCCTCCGTTCTTTCCTGTATATCTTCTATAAGTACAACTCTTCTGGGCGAATCAAGCACTGTTTTGTCCAGCGACAGGAACATAACATAAGTGTTACTATCTGCATTGTAAATACGGTTCCTGTAAAAAGGAAGCGAAAAAAATTCCTCTTTCAGCGAATCAAGCTCCTGTTGTGTGTCAGGAAAATCAATAAATATCTGGTGCGCATCAAACT
>JACMJP010000091.1 GCA_014380545.1 Chitinophagales bacterium
AATTTTTTTTATGATTCATTAGTTTTTAAAAATGATACAACAACTTATTTTAATAACGACTATAATTCCCATGCATTTTATTTTGCAAATAAATCACAAGTTGGAGATTCCTGGTCTTGTCAATCGGATTATTTATACAGGAGCTTCGATTCAATAACGATATTGTGTGAAGGAGTTTCGATAGAAGATATTTTTGGAGTTATTGATAGTGTTAAAACATTTTCTATGTATTCATCCGGCTTGTTAGCCGGAGAAAACCAAATTGACACTTTCAAAATCCGGCTTAGTAAATCTTATGGATTAATAGAGTTTATACCATTTCAATTGTTTCATACATTAAATAATTCTGAAAATTATTATAGTTATAAATTAGGGGGCTTTGTTCGGGATGGGTCGCATTGGGGAATAACAGCATTGAATTGGAATGATTATTTTCACTATCATTCAGGAGATTTAAGAAAATGGAAAACATCGCCCGCCGTATGGTACGAAGATCCAATTTATTTTGTGGATTCAATCGTAAATGCTCTATATTATCCGGATTCAATAATATATTATTACAATCGTACCCTTCCCGACACTTTTGTGTTAAACCTAAAGGAAGTTTACTATAAACAATCACTTGAAAATATATTTTCTGCTCCGAATAATTGGCCAAATTTTGCCACTGAAAGCCCCTACAATCATATCCCCGATTATGGTGATTATACTTCAATATTCTTTAGCACAATAGAACTAAATCATCTTATTGCACCATTTGACACTACTATATCTATTTCATTTTATTCAAACAACGCATCACTTAGTACAGGCTCGTGCTCTGTATATGATGCTACAGATTCCGGATCAGGATATTCATTTAATTCTTTTCTGGGATTAACAAGTATTGGTTCTCATGATAATGCGGAAGGATCTGGTGTAACGCTTATAGGATCAAGAATTGGAGGAATTGAATGGGGTGATATTTCACCGTTATCAATTGACCAAACAATTGATAACAATAATATAATAATTTCGCCAAATCCTGTCATTGCCCAAATAAAAATAAATCTCCTATCAAACAAAAACTACAGATACAAAATCTACAACTTTAATAACCAATTAATTTTATCCGGAGAATTAGAAAATAATGAAATCAATATAATGAATTTATTAAGCGGCATTTATTTCCTCGAACTACAAAATGAAAATGAAATACTGAGAGGGAAGTTTGTGAAAATGTAAATACATATCCCTTATTTATTACTCATAATTCATTTCAATAATTAAATTTCTTTATTGCTTTTGCCTTTACGGCAGTAAATGCGACAATTAATAAAGTGATTGTTCCGCCAAAAACCACACTCGGTACTGTACCCATAAGTTTTGCAGCAACACCACTTTCAAATGCACCAATTTCATTGCTGCTTCCAATAAACATGGTATTTACTGCACTCACTCTTCCCCGCATTTCATCAGGTGTTAAAAGCTGAATAATATTTCCTCTTATTACAACACTTACACTGTCAAACGCACCATTTAAAAATAAAAGAAATAAAGAGAGATAAAAATTTTTAGATATTCCGAATAAAATAATTGTAATACCAAAACCAGCAACTGCATATAACAATGTAGTTCCAATTCTACCGGGAATTTTTCTAAACGCAATATATGTCATCACAACAACGGCACCCATAGATGGAGCAGCCCTTAAAATTCCCAAACCTTCAGGCCCGCATTTTAAAATGTCATCTGCATATACAGGGAGCAGCGCAACTGCACCACCGAATAAAACAGAGAACATATCAAGCGATAATGCAGTTAAAATAATTTTATTCTGAAAAACAAATTTTACCCCGGCTTTCAATCGTTCATAAATTGGCTCTGTATTGTTGAGCTGAATAATGGGTTTTGATTTTATGAAGGTCATGAAAACAATTCCCAAAAGGATACAGCCTAATACACAACACATAGAGAAAGTCATCCCCAAACCTGCATAAATAAATCCACCTAGTGCAGGTCCAATGATCGCACTCATTTGCCACACTGTTGAATTAGTTGTTGACGCCCTTACAAGTATTTGATCATTTATTTTTTTTGATTCGCCATCTATTAATTCGTCTTCATCAATTGCGTCAAGCGTTCTTTTTGGGAGTTGTGAAAACGGACGTACCAATTGCACAATGAATGATGTAGCTGTTGGCGCATAAAAACCTCTTGCCAACCCCGTAGTGAAAATAAAAAGATACATAAGCTTAACAGTTACATCATCACTGTTTATTTCCTGCATATAATCTGAGGTAAATATTGTGAGACCTGCTGAGGATAAAAACATTCCGCATAATGCAGCTATTAATAAATTTCTTTTATTGCTGATGTCTGCAAGATGTCCCG
>JACMJP010000092.1 GCA_014380545.1 Chitinophagales bacterium
GGAGTGGATAAAGATGTATTTGTAAAAGTGGGTGATGAAATACAAGTTGGTTCTGTTCTCTGCATAATTGAAGCAATGAAACTATTTAATGAGATTGAAAGTGAACAGGAGGGTAAAATTGTAAAGATCTTAGTTGAAGATGCAAGCCCTGTAGAATTTGATCAGCCATTATTTTTAATAGAACCGAAATAAATTTTTTAACGTCATTGCGATAGTTGATTCAAATAAAAAATAAACATTCGATCAACTTGAAGCAATCTCTTCATTAAAAACAGATTGCTTCGTCCCTCGCAACTCATTCTATAAAGTTCATGTTTAAAAAAATACTTATAGCTAACAGAGGAGAGATTGCATTGCGGATTATTCGTACCGCAAAAGAAATGGGTATTAAAACAGTTGCTGTTTATTCCACCGCTGATAAAGATAGTTTGCCTGTTCGGTTTGCCGATGAAGCTGTTTGTATTGGTCCGCCACCAAGCCGTGAATCTTATTTAAGTATTCCAAAAATTATGGCTGCTGCAGAAATAACAAATGCTGATGCTATCCATCCTGGTTACGGATTTTTAAGTGAGAATGAAATATTCAGTGAAATATGCGCTAAATACGGAATTAAGTTTATCGGCCCAACTCCTCAACAAATACATAAAATGGGCGATAAGATAACAGCAAAAGATACGATGAAAAAAGCCGGCGTACCTGTTATTCCCGGAAGTGATGGTTTATTAAAAGATGTTAGCGATGCAAAGCGCCAGGCAAAAAAAATAGGTTATCCTGTTATTGTGAAAGCAACTGCGGGTGGTGGTGGAAAAGGAATGCGCATTGTATGGAAAGAAAGTGAAATAGAGAATGCATTCAGCACTGCAAGCATGGAAGCAAAAGCATCATTCAGCAATGATGGGTTATACATGGAAAAATATATTGAGGAACCGAGGCATATTGAAATTCAAATTGCAGGTGATCAATATGGAAAAGTTTGTCATTTAAGTGAAAGGGATTGTTCAATTCAAAGAAGACATCAAAAATTAGTAGAAGAAAGCCCTTCACCATTTGTAGATGATAAGCTGAGAAAAAAAATGGGCGAAGCTGCTATAAAAGCAGGAAAAATAATTAAATATGAAAGTGTGGGAACAGTAGAATTTCTTGTAGATAAACACAAGAATTTTTATTTTATGGAAATGAATACAAGGATACAGGTTGAACACACGGTAACAGAAGAAGTAATTGATTATGATCTTGTGAAGGAGCAAATAAAAATTGCTGCAGGAGAAAAAATAAGCGGTAAAAATTATCTTCCTACGTTTTACGCAATGGAATGCAGAATAAATGCTGAAGACCCTACTAAAAATTTTCAGCCCTCACCCGGAAAAATAACAAGCTTCCATTCACCGAAAGGACACGGAGTAAGAGTAGATACTGCGGCATATGCAGGATACACAATTCCGCCTTATTACGATAGCATGATAGCCAAACTTATTTGTAAAGCAAGATCAAGAGCAGAGGTAATTACTAAAATGCAAAGAGCATTAGATGAATTTATTGTTGAGGGAATAAAAACAACTATTCCATTTCACAAAAAACTCATGCAAAACGAACAATTCCGCTCAGGAAAATTTGATACAAGTTTTATGAATACTTTTGATCTGAGTGATTTGACTGAATAGTTAATTTATTAATTGTATATTATAGAATGCAGATAATTAAAATAGATTATTTGCATCTTTATTTTATGTCTTTACTTAGAAAACCCAGAAGTATGGAAATGCCTAAAGTTTGCCCCCTTTTTCTACAACGAAAAAATAAAAACCGTAAATATTAAAGTCCACAATTTATTGGGTGAAGAGATACATTCGTTTGATTTTGAAAGTTTGGATAATACGCCAATTACAATAAATGTTAAACCATTAAAATCAGGATATTATATTTTTTCAGTAACTACCCCTTTCCAAACAAGGAAAATGAAGGTGGAAATATTGCATTAGTAGCTTTAATACAGCTATATTCAAAACAATACTTAAAATCCCCATTTAAATAGGCAGGATTTGTGAATAATTTCTACCAGAAAATTCCTTAACAAAGTTTCTACATTATAGAAAGTTTCATGACTTCTTAAATTGAGCTTTTAATTTCTCATTCAATAAGTTTTTTCTTGCAAACCTATATCGATAAAGGGATTCCACCTGTAAATCTTTAGTCAGACTTGCCTATGCTGCTAAATAAATACAGCATTTGTGATGTTTTAAAACTTAACAGATAAAGTAGAGAATACAACTCTACATTGTTGTAGATGCTTCCTGTATATAAAACAGAGTAAATAAGAATTATTCACTTAAATAGTATACAATGATCATGAAACTAATCTACAGCACATTTCTTATTCTTGCTGCATCAAGTCTCATTTTTGCACAAACAACAGAGAAACCAAATGTAATTGTAATCATAGTAGATGACCTTAATGATTACGTTGAAGGATTTGATGGGCACCCGCAGGTTAAAACACCAAACATTAATAAGATTGCTGAAAAATGTACATCTTTTATGAATAGTTATTGTTCAGCACCCGGATGCGCTCCTTCCCGCACAAGTTTTTTATCAGGAAAAGATGTGTTATATACAGATGTATTTAATAACTCGGATTATTTGGGAGCATTCAGGAATAATTTTACTACTGATGGTAACAATGCTGAAGTTTACACACTTCCACAAACCTTAAAAGACAATGGCGGATATTATACATACGCAATAAATAAAATTTTTCACAGTCAGGAGGAGAATGATATGGATAAGTCTTCAAACCCCGTATGCGAAAAGGAGCAATCATGGAGCCGTTTAACTACAATGGAAGAAAGTGAAGAACTATTAAATACTTTATTTTCCTTTAACACTTATAATTCTTATAGTTGGGCTATGGTACCTGATTCACTTGAACAATTTCTTGAAGATTACAGAGGAACAGATACAGCAATTCAATTTATAAATAACTATGCAAACGGAACAGAAGATGTTTGTAGTGATAAACCATTTTTTCTATCATTAGGATATCATCGTCCACATAGTGGAAGATATATTCCGGAACAATATTTCCCGGAATATTATAACAAGGATATTTATACGGCACCTTATGTTTATGGCTATAATAATCCTGCAAATGCATTACCATATAATGGTATTGTAATGCCACCGCAACCTGAAGACAAATTTGGTGATTATAATAACTTAAAAAGTATTGCAAAGGCTATTTCTGATGCAGGATGTACTGAAACAGATTTTTCAAATTATTTAAACAGCTTAGGCGTACTTCCTGTAATTGATGCTGACTATAATGTGCAGAAAGTAAAAGAAATTATATCTGAAACGCAAAGAGCAAATTATGTGATGGCATATATAGCCGCAGTGCAATTTATTGATGCCCAAATAGGAAGGCTTTTAGATGCCGTAGAAGAACATCCTGAGGTATTTAATAATACAATAATTGTTTTCATGAGCGATCATGGTTATTCCCTGGGTGAAAAAAAACATTATACAAAATGGTCTTTATGGGAAACAGATATTCGCACACCATTAATTATATCAACACCCGGTATGACTGAAAGAAAAATTTGTGATAAAACTGTTTCAATGATTGATATATTTCCTACGATGTGTGATCTAACAGGAACAGAATATCCTCTTTTTTCTGATGGGTCGAAGTATTTAGATGGCAGCAGTTTTATGCCTTTATTAAGTACAGAAGACGCACAATGGTTCAAGCCTGCACTTACAACCTATAAAAAGAATGCATCAATCGGGTCTTGTTTTCCACATTATTCAGTAAGAACAGAAAAATATCACTACATCAGGTATCGCACGAATAATGATGGTACAATTAATAAATCAATTTGCGATGAAGCTGGAAGCATAGTTGAAGAAGAATTATACGATATAGGAACACAAAGAGAAATTGATCCTTATGAATGGAAAAACCTTGCAAATGATCCTGATTATACTGAATTAAAAAACTATTTACAGGAGTTTATTCCGGGTGGGAGTTTTTATATGCAGCAACCTTATAAAACAGAAATATCTTCACTTGAACAACCATGTTTTTTAACTGATGAAGGAACAGTTAAACTAAGAGGTATGTTATATGCATCCGATGGAAGTTTAGTAAAGGGAATTCCTTTACATGCTTATCAATTTACATGGAGTAATAGTTTAACTGAAGACATTTCTAATGAACGTATTTATCATTTTAAACCAATGTGGTACAGCGATAAATATGATACTATAGACAATATTAAATTTTATTTGAAAGTTACAGATTTAGCAACTGGTGAATTAGTAGCATTTGACATGAAAACATTTTATGTAAATCCTGCAAATGCGCCTTTAGCAACTTTTAATACTTCTTTAAATGCAAATACGGTAATAATAGATAATTATACTTTAACCGGCACACATACTTATGTTACCTGGGACATGGGTGATGGATTTATTGCGAAAGATTCTATTCCCGGCCCACATACTTATGCAGCACCAGGAACATACACAATCACTCATACAGTGTTCTATGGTAACGGATGTTCTGATATTTTCACATCAGAAGTAACAATAGCTGAAATATTGCGCACAGCTCCAATCAGGGATTTAATTTTGTATCCAAATCCTGCAACAAAAAAAATATATCTTGCATGTTCGGCTGAGAATACAATTGAAAATATTCAAATCCTAAATCTTTACGGACAAACAATAAAAAATATAAAACCTGAACAGGGAACAATAAAACAAGTTGATATAGCCGAACTCCCCTCAGGTAATTATTTTATGGAAGTTATTTATGGTGACGAAACAATAACCAAGAAATTTGAAGTTATTCACTAAATTATTCTGTGGCTGAATGTTGGAAAAAGGGATTATAGAAATATAGTTCCTTTTATTTTTGAGTGTTTGCCTGCGCATGCAGGGAAACAACTTTCACTTTCCTGGCATTTGCAATTGCATTTTCTTTTACAATATTCACATCCTTATGCAAATCATCATAAGCTAAAGCAACTCCCATTCTGCGGAAAGGTCTTGTAATTGGTTTTCCAAAAATTTTAATATCTGTTTTTTTACCTTTTATTGCTTCTTCAATTCCCTCAAAATAAAAGTCTTCAGCATTTTCATTTGCAAGAATAACTGCACTTGCCCCGATCCTTAATAATTCAATGTCGGGAATCGGTAACCTGAGCACCGCTCTTGCATGTAATTCAAATTCATTTAAGTTTTGTGTTCCTGCAAGTGTTACCATTCCTGTATCATGCGGTCTGGGACTTAATTCTGAAAAATAAACACCATCATCTGCAAGAAAAAATTCTACACCCCAAATACCAGCACCTGTTAAAGCCTTTGTTATTTTATCAGCAATGAGTTGCGCTTCTCTTAATTGTATTTCGGAAATATGTGCAGGCTGCCAGCTTTCCTGATAGTCCCCCCGCTCCTGCCTGTGCCCAATAGGCGGACAAAATAAAGTTTCACCATTTACCTGTGTAACAGTTAATAATGTTATTTCAGAATTGAAATGAATAAATTCTTCCAGAATTACTTCAGCAATATCACCCCGTTTTGCAGATTGAGAATAATTCCATGCTTTTTCAATATCGCTTTCTGTTTTAATTATACTTTGCCCTTTTCCGCTTGAACTCATTAATGGTTTCACAACACAGGGTATCCCAATTTCTTTAATGGCTGTAATCAATTCATCCAAAGTTTTTGCATATGCATATTTTGCTGTTTTTAATTTTAATTCTTTCGCTGCAAGATCCCGGATGGCTTTTCTGTTCATTGTAAAATTTGCTGCTTTTGCACTGGGCACTACCTGTATACCCCACTGCTCATAATCATAAAAACGTTCTGTTCTTATCGCTTCAATTTCAGGAACAATTATATCAGGCTGGTGTTTTTTTACAATTGCATCAAGAGCATTGCCGTCCAGCATATTAATTATTTCCCGTTCATCAGCTACCTGCTGTGCGGGAGCATCATTATATGAATCAACTGCTATTACATATTGCCCTAATCTTTTGCAGGCAATCACGAATTCTTTTCCCAGTTCTCCGGAGCCGAGTAATAATATCTTTTTCAACACATTTAATTTAATAAAGAAATAATTTTGTTAATCTAATTTGTCTTCTTTGAAAGTTTTACAAGTTCCAGCGTTTCAAAAATTAAAAAAGAAAAATAAATAATTGCAAAAGGAACAATAAAATTCGATGCTCTGGTATCGGGGTTTGCAGTTTTATAAATTACTACAACAATTCCTGTAATAATTAATTTGAGAATAATTCCTGCAAAAAATACATTCATAAAATTTGCAAATCTGCCCTTCATGGTTTTTGAGCTGAAATAATAAGTCGCAATACTTAAAATAAAAAATAAAAAATAACATATCCATGCAAATTGCATTACAGGTTTATACAATTCAACATAATTTAGTGAAAATAAAATTGCAGCAATAAGTATTGCAAAAGGAATAAATTTCTTTAAGTAAGCAGACATTAATTTTTTCTGCGAAGATATGAAGTCAGCGATGAAAGGGCAGGAACTAATAGCCAGGAATTAGTTTAAAACTAAATTTATTTAACTCACTAACTATTAATCCTTTTTCCTGCCAATAAAATCTTTCAATGAAAGATACATGCCCGCACTCAACCCCAGTAAAGACAAAATAACAGTGAACCATGGTTTGGATCCCAGCCATGCATCTAAACGCATGCCTCCCCAAACTCCGAGAAAAATTGCTGCAATTAACTGAAACGTAATATTGCTGTATTTTATAAATCCATCAAATCGCTGCTTCCTGTTCGATGGCTTCGAGGGTTTGTTCTGCATTCAGTTTTTTATCTTTTGCACCCATGTGGCAAACACCATTAAAGCGGGCGCCATTCTCAACTACAATTTTATTCGTATAAATATTCCCCTCTACAAAAGATGATGCCTTTAAAGTAAGTAGTTCCACCGATTCAATATCACCAATTATTTTTCCTTCAATGTCGGCATTTTTGCAAACAACATCACCTTCAATAATTCCTGTTGGGCCCAGTGCAAGTTTTGCTTTTACATGTAAAGACCCTCTAATCATTCCTTCTATCCTGATATCGCCATCGCTGTTTACATGCCCTTCAACAACGGTTCCGTTATTGATCCTGTTCGATATCATCATTCCATTTTTTTGTGTATTTGCAACCGGGTCAGATGTAGTTTTGTTACCAAACATAATTTTTCTTTTTTTTAGTTAGTTAAAAATAATAAAATCCAGTGGATCCATCGGAAGTTTATTCTGCCACAATTCAAAATGAACATGTGGCCCCGTGCTTAATTCGCCCGTGTTGCCAATAATCGCTATTACATCACCTGCGTTAACAAAATTACCGGTTTTCTTCAATAATACAGAGTTGTGTTTATATAAAGAAATTAATCCATGATCATGCTGTATCACAATTACATTTCCGCTTTCCACATTCCAGTAAGCATCAATAACAGCCCCGTCAAGACATGCTTTCACAGGGGTACTCTCATTCGCTACCACATCCACACCGTAATGTCCCTCTCCCGGATTAAACTCTGATGTTATTGTACCTTTTAATGGCGGAAAGAAATGCAAAGATTTAATATTCTTCTCCCCGGTATTCTGCGCACCAACACCGGTTAGGTTAAACAGGTCTTCCCGCTCCACCGCTGTCCTGAAATTTTTATCCAATTCCGATGCACTGTCAATCTTCACTGACCGGTAATCAATTTTTTTCAAACTATCTAATGGCAGCATAGAGTCTATTTCCCCATTTAGTCTTTTTTGCAGGTTGCCAAGATACAGGTCGTAATAACTTAATGACCGCAAAATTGAGTCTGTAACCGTATTGTTTCTCATCACCTGCCGGGATGTAGTAACTTCGCTTGTTCCTACAACATAATTTTTAAGCGGAGTAAAAGCTATAAGGCTATAAACAATGAAAGAAAGAATAACGAATAGTGTGCTTGCAATAATGAGCACATTCAATGCGCTTAGTTTTACAGAAGCCTGCACTTCAAAAGTTTTATCGTGCATCAGCACCAGGCGGTATTTATTACGCAGCCTGCTTATCCACTTTCTTGTTTTCGATTTAGCCAAAACAGTTATTTTTTCTGCTGTTTTTAAAATATTTTTGCTCTACGGTGGTTATAGTAGAAGCCTTAAAATTACAATACTTTGAAAAGTAAAATTTTATACAGTACAACTTCAATTTTAATTCTTTTTATTCTTTCAGGATGTGCATCCGGGAAAAAGTCAAACTTTATTAGCAGGGGATACCACAATATGACTGCTTATAACAACGGATATTTCAATGCAAAAATATCTATGAAGGAAAATGAGGAAATATTTAACACTACCATTGAAGACGATTACACAACTATTCTTCCCGTTTTTAAATATCCTGATGATGCGGCTGCCCAAAGTGTACAGGCGGGCATGGATGAGATCATCAAAAAAAACTCTATAGCCATTCAGTTACATCCGAAAAGCAAATGGGTGGACGATAGTTATTTTTTAATAGGCAAAGCAAATTTTTATAAACATAATTATACAGAGGCGCTCACATCATTTCAATATGTCATAAGCGAATATTCAACTACAAAGAAGAAAAAAAAGAAGAAAAAAAAGGATGATGTAGAAATGAGCATAATTGAAAAATTGCGGCATCAGCCTGTGCATAATGAATCCAGTTTATGGGTGGTGCGCACTTTAATTGAAATGAAAGAATACAATTCGGCCAATACTGCATTGAGTGTAATTAAAGGCAGTTCAAAATTTCCTGAAATATTGTTAGGCGAATTATATGCAGTAGAAGCTGATGCAAATATTAAACAGGGAATGTTAGCGGCGGCAATTGAACCACTTGAAAAAAGTATAGCGAACACAAATGATAAAACAACGAGGGCGAGATATCATTTTATTTTATCTCAGCTTTATCAAACAGTAGAGGATGATGCTAAAGCCTTGGATGAATTAAAAAAAGTTATTGATCTGAAGCCGGACTACAAAATGGATTTTTATGCAAGATTAGGTATTGCAACTCTTTTATTAGATAATTATAGCACTTCCGGTGAAGGCACAATTAAAATGCTGAGTGAAATGCTGAAGCAGGAAAAGTATAAAGAGTTTTACAGCTTATTATACAATATTCTTGCAGGAATTGAAACGGCAAAAAAGAATACAGATGCTGCAGTAGAATATTTAAGTCTTGCGGTGCGCAGCGAAGATGCTGATGGCTTACAAAAAGCAATTGCATATATGCAATTGGGTGATATAAATTATACGGCAATCGAATACATTAAAGCATATAATTATTACGACAGCAGTTTAATTTCACTTCCTAAAGATCATGAACGTTATCCCGGAATTGTTTTGCGCAGGGATGGATTAAACGACCTTGTAAAAGAGTTGCAGATCATTGAAACAGAAAAAAAATTACAATATTTTGCTACACTCTCAGATAAAGCATTGGAATCAGAATTGGCAAAAATGATCCCCGAAGAGGACAGTAATGATCCCGGCCAGGAATTTCTGGATGATAACACAACAGAAACGACAACCAATGTAACAGCAGGTTCAACATTTTATTTTTATGATGCCTCTATGCGATCAAGAGGATATAGCGAATTTAAAAAAGCATATGGTAATCGTAAATTAGAAGATAACTGGAGAAGAAGTGATAAGACATCAGGCAGCTATTCCGAAGAGGAAACAACTGCAGCTAATATTGACACTGTGGCAATAGGCGAAACAATTGACCTTTCAAAAAGTAATATTACCAGAGATGAAATTCTTGCAAGTATCCCGAGAACAGATGAACAAAAGGCTGCATCAAATGCGAGAATAGCTATTGCTTTATATAATGCGGGAGGGATATACAAAACAAATTTTGAAAATATTACAAAAGCAAAGGAAAATTTTACGGAGAATATAAATCAATATCCTAAAAATGGTTTAGAGTTACAATCACTATATCAGATGTATTTGTTAAGTGATGGAAGTAAAAAGGAAGAATATAAAAATGCTATTCTTTCAAATTATCCAGGGAGTTTATTTGCAAATATTATTAATGATCATGATTACATCAGTAAACAAAATAAAAAAGATGTTGCCGTAGAATCATATTACTATACTGCTTATGAAAAATATCAAATGGACTCAATAAATGAATTAACGCTCATGCTGCTCAGCGTTGATAGTTTATTTAAAACAAATCCATTAAAACCAAAGTTTGATATGCTTTCTGCATTAGTACTGGCTAAACAAAATAAAACAGATGAATTTGTAACAGCATTACAGGGAGTAGCAAAAAAATATGCAACAGATGAAGTTGGAATAAAAGCAAAAGAAATTCTTTCCTCAATGGGCAGGGGAGATAAGGAAGAGAAGAAAGATGAAGTGATGCCGCCAACATATACATTTAAAAAAGAGGAAGAACAATATTTTGTTGCTGTATTAAATGAAACAGGAAAAACGGCATCTGACCTCAAGACAAACATCGCAAATTTTAATGGTGTAAATTTCAGTTTAATGACACTGAAAGTAAGTTCATTGTTGCTCGGGAAAGAAAAAACGCTGGTGATGGTGAAATCATTTAAAAATGTGGAAGAAGCAATGAATTATTATAATACAATTATTAATGATGGAGATGTAACTAAAAATGTTATAACAGAGGAATTAACATACTTCGTTATCTCCAAATCCAATTATATACAATTTTATAAAAACAAAGATGTTGAAATGTATGAATTGTTTTTTGACGAAAATTATTTTAACGAGGAAGAAGACGAATGACATTTAAACAACAGTATTCACGATACAGTAAATACAATCGCTGGTTTTGGCGTATTTTTTTTGGAGGATTAACACTGCTCACATTTTTTATTCTGCTTTTATCATTTGGTGTATTTGGTAAATTGCCTTCATTTGAGGAATTGGAAAATCCGCAGAGTTATCTTGCAACGCAAATTCTTTCCAGCGATGGAGAATTATTGGGAAGATATTATAAAGAAAACAGAACAAACGTTTCTTACCAGGATATTCCACCTTATTTAATTGACGCATTAATTTCAACCGAAGACAAACGATTTTACGATCATTCAGGAATTGATGCAAAAAGTTTGGGCAGGGTAATTTTTAAAACAATTATCCTGAACCAGGAACAAAGCGGCGGGGGAAGTACTATAACACAGCAGCTTGCAAAAAATTTATATGGAAGACCAAGTGCTGATCATATTTTTTCACTTGGTTTAATAAAAATAAAAGAATGGGTTACTGCATCAAAACTTGAACGCCGTTATACAAAAGAGGAAATTATAACCATGTACCTGAATACTGTAGAATATATTTATGATGCTCATGGTGTTCAAACTGCAGCAAAAACATTTTTTAATAAATCGGTTGATTCCCTTTCTGTTAATGAAGCGGCAGTATTAGTGGGCATGGTAAAAAATCCTTCATTATATAATCCTATTAAACATCCTGAAAATGCTTTCGACAGAAAAAATACAGTGCTTGCATTGATGCAGCAAAATGGGAAATTAAGTGAAGCAGATTTTAAAAAATTTAAAGAAGATAAAATTGATATCAGCAAATTTAAAAGACAGGATCATAAAAGTGGTGATGCAACTTATTTCAGAGAATATTTGCGTTTGTGGTTATCTGATTGGTGTAAAAAAAATCCGAAACTGGATGGAACAGAATGGGATATTTACAAAGATGGATTAAGAGTATATACAACACTAAATGCCGATATGCAGCATTATGCCGAACAGGCAAGTGCAGAATGGCTTACAAAATTGCAAAAATCATTTAATGATCACTGGAAAGGAAATAAATATGAACCGTGGAATTTTCCTTACTCAGGAAGAACGCAACCTGATTTAATTGACGATGCTGTGAAAGGCAGCGAAAGATATTATCAATTAAAAAAACAGGGATTAAAAGAAAGTGAGATCATGGAAAATTTTAATACTCCAATTAAAATGACTGTGTTCACCTGGAAAAATAAATTGCATGACCTCGATACAATAATGAGCCCTTACGATTCAATTAAATATGCAAAAAAATTATTGCACCCGGGTTTCATGGCAATAGACCCGCATACTGGTGAAATAAAAGCATGGGTTGGTGGAATTGACATGCGTTATTTTCAGTTAGATCATGTAAACCCGCATACAAAAAGACAAGTAGGTTCTACATTTAAACCATTTGTTTATACCGCCGCAATTGCAGATAAAGGATTTTCTCCATGCCAGCAGGTTCCTAATTTACCGGTAACATTTGAGCGGGGGAAAAAATGGGGATTATTGAGCGACTGGACACCAAAAAATTCTGATGGCAGTTCAGGTGGTATGCTCACATTAAGTATGGGTCTCGGAAAATCAGTAAATACAATTACAGCATATTTGTTAAGGGAAGTGGGCATTCAGCCTGTAATTGATCTTTCAAAAAATATGGGTATTGAAAGCGAAATTCCTTTTCAGCCATCAATTTGTTTAGGGGCAACTGATATTTCTGTGTATGAAATGACCGCAGCTTACACAGCTTATGCAAATAAAGGTGTTGCTGTACGACCAATTTTTGTTTCAAGAATTGAAGACAGAAACGGAAATATTATTGTTGAATTTCCTGTAAAAAAAGTGGAGGTAATGCGGGAAGAAATTGCAAGTGTTATGCTCACGATGCTGGAATATGTAATCGATCATGGAACAGGGCAGCGTTTAAGAAGAACTGAATACGGCGGCATTACCAGTGAAGTGGCAGGTAAAACCGGTACTACGCAGGAAAATACAGATGGCTGGTTTATGGGCATGACCCCACAATTGGTATGTGGTGTTTGGGTTGGTGCTGATGATCCTGTTGTGCATTTCCGCTCCACCTCTTTAGGGCAAGGGGCAAACATGGCGCTTCCTATTTATGGTTTATTTATGCGCAAAGTATATAATGATAAAAGTCTTGGTATAGATGCTAATGCGAAATTCCCTCCCTTCACCGGCGAAAAAACAATAGAACTCGACTGCACAAAATATGCAACCGCTGATGATAATGTATATGATGATATTATGGAAGGGTATGATGAATAAATTGTTTGCTACTATCATTCTGTCCTGGACAATTCAAATTGATAATGCTTTTCATAGTCTGTCCATTGACCTAAGATTTTATTATTTGCTAACGTTCCAACAAATTGCTCCTTTTTATTTTCACTTGCATAAAAGGCATCCATAATAATGTGATTATCTTTTAAACTTCCTTTAACCGGAATAGGAATATCATATTTAGTGTATTTATAAAACCCTGTAATTTCATTTTCAACAACACTAATTTCTAATTCAATTGGTATGGATTTATTAATAGATCCAAAAAATGATAGCTTGTCCATGGCGTCAGGATGATTTCTTAAATTGAAATCAGCAAAGAGTGCCACCACACCTGTAACAGTAGTTATTAGTGTGCATATTAATGCTATTTTTTTGCCGCTAACCATATATGCATTATAAAAAGTAATTCAAGTCAATACACAAATTTATTCTAACCCATGACTAAAATCAATCTCCAATATCAGTGATTTATTTGATCTAAGAAATTTTGGCCTGGTATGAATTATTATCTTCACTAATTGAACAAAAGATAATTTTCAGCAGAGTCTTATTTAAATGACTCTGCTGAAACTGAAACCATTATTTTAACTTTTACAGAAAGACAACCAATCCTCAATATTGCTATGTTGATTTTCTCCATTTGTTAGTTTTAATTCCACAGACATTATAACTGTGTAGGCACATTTACTTAAAGTATTTACCGGAACTAAAATGGGATTATGCAATTCAGTGGCTGTTCCAAATGTTTCAACGACTGAACTGACTGGAGTTACATTTTCAATAGAATAAGGTCCACCGGGTCCATATAAAGTAAGGCTAACTGCACCCATATTTGGATTAGCAGCTGTATAATTTACATGTATTGCATTCGTGATAAGTGTGCAACCAGTTCCGCCGCCACCGCCTATCATTTCCTGAATATCTATGCAGGCGACGCCCATCTCATTAGAAATCTGCGGCATCCAAGAACCAAACTGCGGTACATTTTGATACTCTGTATTAAACATGGCAACTGGATTGGAAACTCCCGCTGTTACTTCTGTAGCAGGGTTACCTACCTGGCGTTTTCTCATTCGTATTTTAAAAAATCTGTTTTGTTGAAGAGGAGCTATTGTAGTTGTGGATTGCCCTTGTATCAAGCCCGCCATGTTTAGCACAGCACCATTCAATTTAGATGTATCAAGACCCAATAACGGTCCGTTAATATTAGGTGCAAAATTGCTCGCTTGTGGCACTGCAATCCATCCGCCTGGATCTACACCGTTGCTTGCACCTACAATATAGTCATCTATTATTACAGGATTCATGGGGTCACCAGTAAGTGTATAAAAAGTACCTATTACAGCATCGCACATTTGCGGGGCTAATACTTTTTTCCATATCCCTATTTCAGCTCCACCAGGACCACTAGTTTCAATTGTATCAAAGCTGTATTCCATTGCCACCCCATTTAATTTTTGGTTGAGGTTACCCCGCAATTTAATGCAACTGTAAAATGCCTGTCCGGCAGGGGTTTTTCCTGTAGCTAATGCAATTACATTTGGATTACCGCTGGCAATAATCTCATTTATAAAATGGTTTCCATTGTTTCCAATCTTTGTGAAAGAAGCCGGGATGGGGTCAGGGATAATCTCTATGTCTTTCAAACACAATTCGACACAAAGGCAATAACCTACATTATTTCTACGGTTAGCGGCTGTTTCTCCCTGTATGGATAAGCCATTGTATTCGTATTTAAAATATACATCCGGTCCGCTGTTAAAAGTGAGTGAAACAGGATCTGTTTCAACATTTATCCAGGGCGATAAAAATGTTTGTTTAAAATCAATTGATGTGTAATCAATCCGGAAATGCCCATTAGCATCTGTTATAGCGCTGCCAAGGTTATCATCCGTTAAAAAATCAGCATCATATGCCGTTATTTTTACATTTGGAATAGGTGTTTTAGTGCCACAAACATACATGTGCCCACATATTACCCAGGCATCAAAATAATATCCCCGAATATAGCACCACCATCTTCCTGTTATGCAATATTCCCATTGATAGTAATAGCTTTCTCTTTCTTTATCTATTCTCCATTGCGGGTATACAGTGGTAAGATGAAATTGCAAAGGCTCTTTACGGGGTTTGGGTGGTGTACGAGGTACAGTGCCGCAAATAAAGTCAATATCAAAAGCTGTTTTACTGTACTTTTCATCCAGTACAAATTCGAAGTTGCCCTTTTCATCGGTTTTTGTAGTGGCAATAAGTAAATCTTTTCTTGCAGCGCTTTCTTCTTTTGTAACTAAGCGAAAAGTGTCTTTGGTGCTCGCAACTGTATTTTCGACTACCCTTTCTTTTTGCCAGGGCAGGTAGAGAAGTACTTCTATACCATAAAGTGGTTCAGTGCAATCTTCGCAGAGATAACCGCAGAGGGAGCCTTTAAATCTGTATTTCATAATTTTAATTGTTATTTATTTTGCCTACTCTTTCAATACCGGATTTTCAGCTTCTTCCGTTTATAGCAATGCCTTATTAAGACTCTGCTATTAGACTTACATTTTAAATTTAATTTATTGCCAAAAATAAACCGCTACTAAACCTAAATCAATCCCCAATAGTGGTGATTGATTTAACCAAGAAATAAATTAAAAGAAAAAAAAGAGTGAAAGCGAATTAGTAAAACATTTAGATTATCAAAGAGAAAATTTAAGAAACAAATTAAATCATCCGAACAATATTTTATCGCAGTACGAAGCTGAAAGGTTACTTTCTACAGTATTAACTGTAATCACAGAAATGATAGAAGAGGTAACAGTGCATTAATAAAAAAAGACTTGTTGAACATGCAGGTGTTTAAAAAAATAATTATTCAAAATAATTTTAACTAGTAGTTTTCGAAATTCTTTTACGCAATAGTTTAGAATTAATTAAATTTATGGAAATCATTAAAAAAAAATAAAAAATCCCGGCAGATAAATAACCTGCCGGGAAAATATTATATAATTGAGTATTGTGTTAAAGATTTAATTTTCCGTATTGCAGGTTTTTACCTCTTTCTGCTGAAATTGTAAAACTTGTTCCAACAATAGGAAGACAACTACTTGTTTCCAAAATAACATCAAGATCTTTTCCACGGAAGAGTGCTTCTTTCTCCCAATCTCCACCACCTCCAACAGTAACTAATGTAGCAAGTGCTTTGTTTTTATTCACCATCATTTTCACATCCTTTAAACTTCTTGCATCACCGTTGTCTTTATGATCATTGTAAAGAATATAAATATCACCGTCTTTTGCAGTGCTCACAAAACTATTATATTTATAAGCCGCACGGGTTAAATACCCGGGAAAATACCAAACTGAAAGCGGTCCGATTCCCAATTTAGGAGTTGATATTGTAGTTGATTGCATTTTCGGTATTGTACTTATCCAGTCAATTTCCTGCACACTGTTATACCTGAAAATGATAAGGTGATTAAAATAATATGTTCTGCTTACTGAGCTTTGTTCCTCATCCTGTATAATTCTTCTTTGTTCAGCAATAACATAGCCGCTGCCATCTTTTTCTTCATTCATTTCCTGAATTGTATATGCATTCAATTCATCTGCATTGAAGAATTTTGCAAATGCTCCTGAGGGAGATATTGCCGCTTTTGTTGATGCGTCCATCACTTTAATATGCATATCAAAGTCTTCTAAGTTTGCCGGATCTGCAACAGCCATAAATGCCCCTTCAATACCTTCACTTTTTCCTTTTCCGGTAAGATCATTATAAAATCCGGTGATCAAAACTCTTTTGCTGTTCACGAATTTTACTCTTGCACTTGAAATAAATTTGCCTTCCATCTTGATATTCTTTTCATCAAATTTTCCTGATGTGCCGATAAAAGAAAAAATACTTGTACTGTATTTTTCAAGTTTTGATCCTTCTTCACCTTTAATTAGTGCAAGCATGGCAACATCTCCATCATTTTCAACGGCCGCAGAAAGTAAAGTAAAATTTTTATCTTCATATGGGAATGAAGCTGAAGTTTTCCAGAGTTCTTCATAATTTTCTGTGTTCACAACCGTGAGTGTAATCTTAGCTTCGTCATCACCTTTCATGTCATGCTCATGTACAATTAAAATTTTACTGCTATCACCAGAAAATTTATATTGAAAATCAGATTTCTCTGTGTTTTTTTCCACTTTAACCGCAGCGATTTTTTTAAGCTTTGTTTTTGTCGGTTTTCCTGCAAGGTTAAAAGTTACTGCTCTTACATAATTTGTTTTTTCCCCGCTTTCATATTCCGACATCAGCAGGTTTATCTCTCCATTGCGGAGGTAAGCAACATCAGCATCAAATTTTTTCTCACCTGTAATGAGTTCGGTTTGCGCTGCAATATCCATCTTTCCATTAATGTTCATAAGAAGACCATCTTTTCCGTCTATCTGAACGGCGTAATAATTTCCACCGATCCATCCAAGCGGCATATAAGAGTTTGTAGTACCTCCTGCTTTGTCCATTGTACCCCATTGTATTTCATGATCTCCGGCATAAAGTCCGGTGAATGTCAATAATATGCAAATACAGAATAGTTGTAGTTTCGTTTTCATTTTTTTGTAATTTGGTTTATATTTTTTTTTGAAATCCAAATATAGAAATTCTTTAGTAAACAATACCCTAAGTGAACAACCTGTACCAAATTATTAATATTTTCGAATGAGGGGTTTCTTTTTAAGTGAAATAAAAGAAAATATATTTTATCCCATTACAACTATCAGTAAGTTTTAGGAAACATATCATTTTTTATGTTGTTGAATGCAGCAGGTAGCTATTGAATGTATTTGCGCAATAAAATAACCATTTTTTTAATACCTTATCTTTGCCTTAATTGTAATGAACCCCGATCAGTTTAAAAATATTGAAATAACGCTTCCGGCAAAACCCGGTGTATATCGCTATTATGATACAGAAGGGAAAATGCTGTATGTAGGAAAAGCAAAACATTTAAAAAAAAGGGTTGGCAGTTATTTCCAAAAACAGGATCATAGTGCAAGAATAAAATTGCTGGTAAAAAAAATTGAGAAAATAGAATTCACCATTGTTAACTCAGAGCAGGATGCATTCTTATTGGAGAATACTCTAATAAAAAAACACCAGCCAAAATATAATGTTAATTTAAAGGATGGTAAAACATATCCTTTCATTGTTGTGAAAAATGAACGGTTTCCACGAATGTTTTTTACAAGAAAAAGAATTGAGGATGGTTCCACTTATCTCGGGCCTTTCACCTCAAAAGGAAAAGTAAAATCCATTTTTGATTTTATTAAATCTATTTTCCCGATCCGAACATGTAATTATTTTTTATCAGAACAAAATATTAAGAATCATAAATTCAAGGTTTGTCTTGAATATCATTTGGGCAATTGCAAAGGGCCCTGCGAAGGTTTGATGAGTGAAGGGGAATACATGGAAAATGTGCAAAGTATTGTTCATATTTTAAAAGGAAATATGAGTTTAGTGAAAACCAGGTTTAAAGAAAAAATACATGAATATGTTGAGAAATTAGAATTTGAGGAAGCTGGGGAAATAAAAAAGAAACTGGAGATAATTGAAGATTACCAGGGGAGAAGTACAGTAGTGAATATTAATATTGATAATGTGGATGTATTCGCAATTACAAATGCTGAAAACTTTGCAGTAATAGGGTACTTAAAGATTATGCAGGGCATGATAACGCAAACCAAAACTTTAGTGATCACAAAAAAATTAGATGAACCGCCTGAAGAATTATTAAGTATTGCAATTACAGAATTAAGGTTACAATTTCAAAGCGAAAGCAATGAGATAATTGTTCCGTTTAAAACAGAATTAAGTGAGGAAACAATTATACAAACAATTCCGCTTGCAGGTGATAAAAAGAAATTATTAGATCTTGCTTTAAAGAATGCACTATATGTGAAAGAAGAAAAAAACGCAGGAAAAGAAAAACGGGAGGCAAGAAATCAAAATACCCGCATTCTTGAAACAATTAAAAATGATTTTAAATTAAAAGAACTGCCTTATCATATTGAATGTTTTGATAATTCAAATATCCAGGGTACAAATCCGGTGGCAAGTATGGTGTGTTTTAAAAACGCTAAACCGAGTAAAAAAGATTACCGGCATTTTAATATTAAAACAGTTATAGGTCCGGACGATTTTAGCAGCATGCATGAAATTGTTTTAAGAAGATATAAAAGGTTAATAGATGAAGCACAAACTCTTCCGCAACTCATTGTTATTGATGGTGGCAAAGGCCAATTAGGTGCAGCCGTTGAAGCATTAAAAGAATTAAATATTTACGGTAGGATTGCCATTTGTTCTATAGCTAAAAGGCTGGAGGAAATATATTTTCCCGAAGATCCGCTGCCATTGTATATCAGTAAAAAAAGCGAAAGCCTCAAAGTAATTCAGCAATTAAGAGATGAAGCGCACAGGTTTGCAATTACTTTCCATCGCTTAAAAAGAAGTAAATCAGCAATTAATTCTGAATTACAAAATGTAAAGGGCATAGGTGAAGTAATACAAAAAAAGTTAATTGCAGAATTTAAATCTGTAAAAAAAATAAAAGAAGCCCCTGTGGAAGAAATTGAAAAAATAATAGGTAAAGCAAAAGCAAAATTAATTATTGATCATTTTCAAACACATGTTAAGTCAGATTCGTCAGATGCTTCCATCTGACTATTGAAGTATTTTAATATTGCCAGATATACGAAAACAATAAATATTATAAATATTGCCAGATGGAAGCATCTGGCATAAATACAAAAAAAAGCCTGTGATAAAATCACAGGCTTCAAATATATTTATGTCAGGTTTGTATACTGACTTAGTATTTAAAATTCCCAGAGCTGATGCTCAAATTCGAATATTTCATTTTTTACACGATCACTTTCCAGTACCTGGTCAATTCCGGCAGCGTATGCATTAATAAACCTGTCATACACATTATCTTCTTTAATTACATAACTGCTAAAATAACGGTTCTCAAAAATATCCTCGAATGTGAAATACCTTGCACTGTTCTTTGTATTAAATACTTCAATGCGTATCATGTGTTCCCGCATATCCGGATAATATATCCAGAACATATCTTCCTCACCAATAGGCTCACCTGTCGCCTGGTCAATTCTTTCTTTAACAGGAGCTATACCAACAATGCGCACTTGCAGAGTTGAGGTTTCTTCATCAAATATCCAGTCTTCCTTTATTTTTAATTTCTTTACTTCCATGTAATTAAATGTAACGGGAACTGTTCTTATTTCTTCTTCATATGTTTCTTCATTAAATAAATAAACAGTATCAACCCTGTTGAATTTATTTTGAACATCTTCTACAGTAAAAGCATTTTCAGCTTTAAAATCATCATAAAGTGGGCTATAGGCAGTGAGTTCACCTGCAATTACAAGGTTATATATTCTGTCCATAAATGGATCTTTGGGCCAGGAAAAAGGCAGGTTCATTTTCTCCCTGAAGTCAATAACTCTCCAAACTCTTTTTTCCCAAAATACATCCGCCTCTCTTATGTGATCATATGGAAGTATTTCACGGGACGTAATTAACTCCCTGTCATAAATCCCGTCTCTTTTTTCTTCCGAAGTTGCTTGCGCAAATATTGAAAATGACGAGAAAAGGAATGCTGCAAAAAAGAATTTTGATATGCTGTTCATAGCCTTATAATTTTATTATATAAGTTTAAATGTTGTACTTACTGATCTTGTTGTTCCATCAGGCATGCGCACTTTTACATCATTCAACATAATCCTGTCACCCGGTTTTGCTTTTTTCTTTATTTCCTGCATCAGTGAAGTAAATCCCGGACCCTTTGCATAATCCGAAACAAGACTACCACCGCCTGCAGGTACATATACTAACTCAAATCCAACAACCTGGTAAGGCACCTGGAAGACGAAGTCAACATTTTTTGCATCTACACGATCGGTAATAGTAAATTCAGACTTTTTTATAGTTCCGCCTTTTGATGTACTTAAATATGGATATGGATCAGGAATACGACGTACTCTGAATTCATTTTTATATGATTTAACTCCCTCCGGTGTATTAACGGTTACATTAATATTATCAACCCCCGGGCTACTTGGGTTTGCTGTATATTCTTCCCCTTTAATTTTTTTAATGTTACAGCCTGAAGCAGAAACTTTATCAGAAACATACCCCGGTACTGAAATTTTAATCGGGTTTTCAATTCCAACATAAAGTACATTCATTGAAGTTGGAGAAACAACAGCTCCACCCACTTCAAATGTTTCATAGCCAAAATCGAAAGGGTAATACTTAAATTTATCTGAATTTGGTACGGCCATTTTAACAACACCCTGATAAGTAGGTGCACCGGAAGCCGCTTCCTTAATTTTACCCATACCATTAACAACGTCAACCTTTCTTGCGCCGCTCAATGGAATTTCAGCTTCAGTTCCTTCAATCACATTATAATCGCCATTGGCATCTTTAATTACTTTTCCATTAAAGCTACCGAGGTACACTTCAGGATTAGCCTGCTTGGATGTTGCTGCAACAAAGATGTCAGCCGTATATTCATTGCCCCGCTTTACATAAGCTGTAGGCGCTACAACACGGGCCACCATCTGGTCTATCTTGTAGTCGAACTTATCTATATTGGCTCCGAGAACATCCAGTATGGAATTTTCAGCACTTCTCGCATCCTGCTGAAGCTTGGTGAGAATGGTTGTAACGGCGATTGCCGGTACCCTGTCAAAGTTATATTCAGCCCAGTCTTTTTTAGAATCAGCAGGTACATCGGTAACTTTTAAAGGAATATCTATACTCGCATCATTTCCTACAAGGGCAAGAAATTTACCCCTCGCTTCCTCTATCTTTTGTTTGAGTTCTTCAGCCTTTCCTTCCTTTAATAAAAGGTGGCTGGTTTTTTCAGTTTCCCCTTCTGTTTTAAGGAATTTATTTGGGTCTTCTGTATTTTCCCCGCCGGCAGCGACTTTTATCTCCTCTTTCAGCGTTTCTACCCATGCTACAAAATCATTACTGATAGTTTGAGCCTGCTGGGCATTTGCCAGCATTTGCTGGGTATTTGGCCTGTTATCTTTTGCAGCTGCAGAATTAATAGCAGCCATCATAGAAGTGCTCTTCTGCGTTAATATGTCGTTACTGTCGGATATGCCTCTGTTAACAAGATTAAAGGCATTCAGTATCTCAGCAGAAACATTCAGTGCAAGCATGGCGGTTAATACCAGGTACATGAGGTTAATCATGAGCTGGCGGGGTTCCTTAGGTATTGACATATATTATTTCCTTTTAAATTTTAATAAATTATTTTACCTAAAAAATTATTTAGCTCCCATACTCATTGCAGAAAGCATATTGCCATATACACGGTTCAACGCAGATAAGTTGCTTGATAATTGCCCGATCTCTTCACGATATTTTTGAGTATCAGTCAATGATTCATTCAGATTATCCATAGCTGAATTTAAGCTACCATAGAAACGGTTCATTGCCTTTAGGTGATTATTGGTATCCTGTAATTCAAGTTCGTAAATTGCATTTAACTGGCTTAAATTTTTAGTTACCATTTGCACCTGCTCATGATACTTTGTTGTATCTACTGATGAGGCTGTAATTTGCGCCATTGCATTTGCAGCATTATGATAAGCTTCCCGCATTTCAGTAACAGCAACAGTTGCTGACTTAATATTTGTAGCATATTCATTTGTATTCAAGGCAGCGTCATGCACATCAGAAAGTTTTTCTATGTTCTCTCCCAAACGTTTCAGGTTATCGCCAAGCCGCTCAATCATCACTGGTTCAACTTTGCTTTCCTCCAGCATTTTATCAAGCTGGCGGGTAACACTTTCTTTTGGTTCTAATTTGTGTATTTTTTTCCCGGACCTTGCTTCTTCCACTTCAGGTGAAACATGTAAATCCGGATATATCTTCTCCCAATAATAGTCTCTGTGAGGTGGAATAATTCCAAGCATTAAGAATAAAAATGCTTCTGTGAGCATACCTACCATGAGCATTAAGTCTGCAAAAGGTAAGTGAAGGATTTTAAATAATGCACCTACAAGTACTATAGAAGCACCTGCACCGATTACAAAGTTTTTGATACGTTTAAAACGTTCGGTCTCGAAAAATGCTGACATGTTTTAACTGTTTTTTGGTTTTAAAATGATTATTACTTTTGAATTTAACTCTATATCGCTGATATAAAATGTGCCTATCAACGAATTACTTTACCATATTATTATAAGATGTGAAAAAAAATTAGAAATCACTCATTGATCTTCCGAGGAATGGCATTACGCATCTGAACCCAACATAACATTTTGCTGTATCCTGAAATTCCCAATGGCGGCTACCTGTCTGAATATAATAACTGATATCCTTCCATGAACCACCTCTTATCACTTTTCTTTTCAATGCCGGCGGATCGCTGTCTTCCGCATCATATCTTATATC
Organism: Chitinophagales bacterium; assembly: GCA_014380545.1. Classification (GTDB taxonomy): domain Bacteria; phylum Bacteroidota; class Bacteroidia; order Chitinophagales; family BACL12; genus JACMJP01. The sequence goes on from JACMJP010000092.1 coordinate 23,591, forward strand.
AGGGTTTTCATCGTGAATGAACATATGAGCATTTTCATAAAATGCTGTTGAAGACCATTCACTAACATTACCTGCCATATTATATAAACCGAAATCATTAGGAGCATAAGAATATACATTCACAGTATAGTAGCCTCCATCTTCAGGATAATTTCCACGACCCGGTTTGAAGTTAGCAAGGAAACAACCTTTTGTATTTCTTACATAAGGTCCTCCCCATGGGTATGGCACCTGATCTCTGCCACCTCTTGCTGCATATTCCCATTCACTTTCAGTTGGTAAACGGAAATCATCAACAATTACTTCTTCATGCAGAATTCTCCACCAGTTCCAAAATCTTGTCCTCCAATGATTGAATGCTGTTGCCTGATGCCAGTCAACACCTACTACCGGATATTCATCAAAAGCAGGGTGCGAAAAATATTGACGGGTCATTGGTTCATTGTAAGAATATGAATAATCATGAACCCAGCAAAGTGTATCCGGATAAACCCGAACAGTTTTTTCATCCTTAAATTCGCTGAGATATTTATCACGGTCTTTATTTAATGTTTTACTTGCCGCATCTTTCCAGTGGATCCAGTCATAAGTATATTGCAAACGATTTGCATCCACGGTTCTATACCAGATGCTTTCACCGGGAGGCATTAATAATTCTTCAAGTTTAGCTTTATTGCCCTCATCTTCATCACCCGCCCAGTCAATCTCTGTTGACCAGTCTATAATTGGCGTTTCTGTTTTTTCCCCATCTTCATTTTCCTGATATTGTGCCAATAGCACATGGGCAATGGAATCTCTCACCCAGAATACAAACTGGCGATACTCATTGTTTGTAATTTCAGCATCATCCATATAAAATCCCTGAATGGAGATGGATTTTTCCCTTTGCCATAGTGAATTGTTTACATCCTGATCGCTTTGGCCAATGTGTAATGTACCGGAAGGGATGTATACCATACCATAAGGATTAATAGGTTCCCACACAGGGCGATCCTGCATTCCGAGTAACTGACCTCTGTAAGTATCCCATGTTGAATTGCTACATCCTGAAATGACAAATGCCGAAATAATTACAGCCGTGACTAATGGTAGTTTTCTGTTCATACTTGTTATGCGTTGTTCAAAAACAAACTGCGTAAAATTAATTTTTTAGTGTATAAATTTTCGGATGGTTTGAATAGTATTATCCACACCACCTTTATTAAAAGGCAAAAATTAATAACTTTCCTGACAATCTCAAATTTCACTTAGTAATATAAGTACCTCAAATTATTAATCTCTTTGCCCGCTCTTGGCTTTTCTACAAAGATGCGATAGCGTAAAATTATTTCATGAGAACCATCACTTACTGTATTAATTTCAGAAAGCGTAACATCATAACTATAACTGATTCCCAACTTCTCTGAAATATTCCATCCTCCAATAAGAACTACTGCGTCGGTTTGTTGTTTTAGGTTGCCTCTAAACGATGCGCCCACAAATATATTGTCTTTATAATCAAATATGGCGTTAAAGTCCACCATATTTTCCGCAAGATCCATTTTATAAAGAACATTTGGTGTCACACCAAATTTATCTGCTATTAAAATTTTATATCCCGCAGTAACGTATCCTGCCGGATTATATTGTATGGATGCGGGTCCATTTTCTGTATTAAAAGAAAAATAATTATTTAATAAGTGATTAGCTGATACGCCAGCATAGAATTTATTGCTCTGAAAATAAATTCCCCCACCCGCATCAGGAATAACCGAAGATTCAAGGGATATGGGAATGTTATCGTCATTATGGTCAATTGTGCCGTCGTTATAGCTTCCTGTTGGTGAAATCAATTTACTGCCATCAAGTGTTCTTTGCACAACACCTCCATATAGCCCAAAACTTAATGTTGAATTTTTAAAATTCTTTTTATAAGCATAATTAAGAGTTATCCCTGTTGTTTTTTGCTGCCCGGCATTATCATTAATAATATGAATGCCAGCCCCGCTTGAAATTTTATATAAGGGCATATGAAAAGTAAGGGATTGCGTTTGTGGTGCTTCAGGAATACCCACCCATTGGTTCCTCGCATCAATCGTAGTCACAATAGCTTGCTGATTGCCGGCTACAGCAGGATTAAATTGTAAGGGGTTGAACATATACTGACTAAACTGCGGAGCATCCTGTGCACAAACATACATGCAAATGAAAAGAGAAAAAGAAAATGTGATGCTGCGTAAAAAAATTTTCATCAATATATTTATTAACCGGCAACTGATAAACGACTTCTAAAGAGTAAAATTATAATAAACAGGTGAAAATTAACTCAATCATGTAAAAAATTAAAAAGATTTTAACTGTTGAATATATTCTTTGATGCTTATGACAGGAATCTGACAATTGTAGTTGCGACAATTAAAAATCCGGGATGTATCGTCTATAAATTTATTATTAAGTAAGGGGTAATTTATTTTACTACCATCTGTATCAATCATTATAATTCGATTTGGGTAGTATATCCTGTTAACTTCTTCCAGTAAGTCGAGTGCATCCACCCCGCAAATAGCAGTTTCTAGTATTGGATATGTGTATTGCAGAGCACCGATAAGCCACATACCAAATGAGGAAGGATATTTAATAATATCCTCTTTTACTGATAAAAACATTTTATCAGCTCTCTCCTGTAAAGCCTTATCTCCGGTAATAATTGATATCTTAATTAAATTCGACAACATCAATGCATTTCCTGATGGTGTCGCATGATCATACAATTCTTTATTGCGTAAAGGAATATCAGTCTGGTTTTTTTGCGTAAAATAAAATTGAATATCGTTTTCGTCTGAAAAATTATCAATTACGAAGTGATTTAAACTGATGGCTTCTTCAATGTAAAAAATATCGCCTGAAATTTCATAAAGGTCAATTAACGCAGTAATGAGTGATGCATAATCTTCAAGCATAGCCGGATATTTTGTAATATCATTTTTATAAGTATGGAATAATGCTGCGTCTGCTGATTGGTTCCTGAATACTTTTAATACGAATTGTATATTCCTTTCCGCAGTTTCCTTATATTTAATATTATTTGTTGCTTTATATCCTGCAATGAAACCACTGCACATAAGAGCATTCCAGCTAAGAATTATTTTATCATCAAGTCCGGGTTTTATGCGCTTATCTCTTTCTGCAAGTAATTTTTGATTACATATTCGAAGTAACTTTTTTTCTTGCCCGTTAAGTTGTTTGAATTTTCCCTGCCCGTTCGGCAGGCGGTCGTTTTAATTCCTTTCTACATTCCGGTATAAAATATTTGTATGTTCCCAATTCCCGCTTTCAACAACATTAAATACTTTACAAAACCATGCAGCATCATCAATTAATATTTTTTCAATTTCTTCTTTACTCCATGTGTAAAATTTCCCTTCCACACCTTCTGAATCAGCATCATATGAGCTATAAAAACCGCCATCATTTGTCATCATTTCCTTCATGACAAATTGTAATGTTTCATCAACAATTCTTTTATATTCTTCATCGCCGGAAACCATGTATGCTTCTCCATATATCTGCACAAGCAATGCATTGTCGTACAACATTTTTTCAAAATGCGGAACAATCCATTTTCTATCAACACTATATCTTGCAAAACCTCCTTCCAACTGATCATATATTCCGCCATATATCATTTTATAAAGAGATAAATGAATATGATCTGTTTCTTCTTTGTCGGTAGAATAAAAATTTTTACGCAATAAATATTTAAGTGTCATTGCTGATGGAAATTTTGGAGCGTTTCCAAACCCTCCTTCATCTGTATCAAAAAAACTTTTTAATGCTTTATGAATATCTGCTATTTCATTTTCTGATACAATTTTATTACCTGTATGCTGTATGTTTTCAATTTTAATCAAAGCATTATCCATTCTTCCCAGATACTCAAGCATTTTTTCTGCCTGCTGCTCAACAGTGTCTCTTTGTTTCTCAAAAGTTTCGTACACATAAATTAATACATCCATCCAGCTTGGCTTTCCATAAGAGGGTTTTGGAGGAAAATAAGTGCCTCCGGTAAATGGTTTCAGCTCTTGTGTAAGAAACATATTTAATGGCCACCCTCCGCCGCCTGTTAAAACCTGACAAGCCTGCATATAAATATGATCAACATCCGGCCTTTCTTCACGGTCAATTTTTATATTCACAAAGAATTTATTCATGAAGGCTGCAGTTTTTTCGTCTTCAAAACTTTCCCGCTCCATAACATGGCACCAATGACATGCTGCATAACCTATGCTTACTAAGATAGGCTTATCTTCTTTTTTTGCTTTCTCAAAAGCCTCTGTTCCCCATGCAAACCATTCAACAGGATTGTGCGCATGCTGCAAAAGGTAAGGGCTTGTTTCATCAATTAACTTATTTGTGAATTTATGTATCATAATTATTTAAAATAAAATTGCATCAACACTCAATATTTTTACAGAGATAGTTGATGCAATTAAAAATATTATCTGTACTTTATTTCTTTTTATTTGCTTTCGCAAGATACCGGTCTATTGCCATAAAAATAGAAGGTGTTTCAGGTGTTGGCGCTTTCAGGTCCACCTGTAAACCATTTTCTTCCATTGCTTTTAATGTACTTAAACCCATACATCCTATTCTTAATTCCCCCTGCGCAAAATTTGGGAAATTTTTAAATAAACTATTTACACCAAGTGGCGTAAATAAAACAAGCATATCATAATTTATTTTTCCATTCATATCACTCAGGTCAGCTGTAATACTTTCATACATGATCGCTTCATCAAAATTTGCATTTTTACTTTTTAAATATTCAGTATAAACATCCTTGTGGTTTGGTGTACATGGAAACAATATTTTCTCGTTAAGAATATGCTTATTCAGGATTTCAAATAATTCAGTGTCTTTTCCGGAATCCCCATAAAAAACTTTTCTTTTTCTGTATTGAATATATTTTTGAAGGTAAACAGCAATTGCCTCTGTTACACAAAAATACTTTGTCATCTCCGGCATTTTTACTCTCAACTCTTCGCACAACCTGAAAAAATGATCTATTGCGATCCTGTTTGTAAACATAACAGCCGAGTAATCTGAAATATTAATTCTTTGCTTGCGAAAATCTTTTCCCTGTGTTCCCTGAATTTTAATAAAGTGCCTGAAATCAATTTTCACTTTATATTTTTCAACTAATTCAGCATAAGGATTTTTCGGATTTTCCGGAACCGGCTGGCTAACTAAAATAGATTTTACTGGTTTTAAATGTGGTTGCAAAGTTTGTGTCATGTACCTGTGCTTTTCCTTTCATTATGCAGATATTAAAGTAAATGCTTTATATACAATTAATAACGGCGCAATTTCAAGGGCGCAAATATACAGCAAAAAATAAAGAATGTGAAACCTTGTAAATGTAATTCCAACTGTTATTCCTTTTATAAAACGTAATATCAATGCAAGCGCAGCCAGGCTTATTGAAACTGCTACAACCCAGTGCAGACCTGGTTCCTGAACGGTGGCTATAAGAATGACACAGGGCAATAGTGCCACCGCTAAGAGCTGATAAATGATCAATGTGTTAAAGCGGAAAAATTGCACGGCAATGTCAAATTCGAATATCAGTTTTAATAAAATGTAAATAATTGTTTTAATAAAATATGCTGCGGGAAAAATAGCACTACATAACAACACATTCAGGAAAATTGAATGGAATGGGAGCTTAATATGAAAATACCCTGACAGAAGATAACAATACATACCTATAATTAATATTGTATTAAAATATAATAGGATACTGAAAATATTAAATGAGAATTCACGGTCACGGTAAATTTGCTGCCCCAGATTCATATTGAGTAGCACCGTAATATTTTCCCTGATCTGCTTTGCATACCTATACCTCAAAATTGTGAAATACAAAAGCAATAAAAACAAAATAACAGGCAAAGTATATGATGTATTTTTTTTATGATATTGCAAAATATGGTCTGCGGCCGGTTCAGTTTTATGAATAGAAAACAAAGTATCGTAAAAAGAAGGTGCCATTTTTTGCCCCTGAATATTTGTATCGTTTTTATCTTCAGTGTTATTTATTGAATTGCTGTTTGCTTGTATTTGTATTTGAGCAGAATGGTTTGATGAATCATTCTGAACGTTTGTTATTTCTGATTGCTGACCGGTTTGTGTATTTGAATCAATTATCGGCGCTACAGAATCCTGTTGAGCATATAGAACCTGTGAATAAAATATTAAAAACCATAAAACAAATTTTTTCACTAAAAATAATTTAAATACCCGAAATGAATTTTTGCGTTTTTCAATTGTACAGGGTTATTTTGCTGTGACCCTAAGGCATAATTTACGGCAAAAATACCCGCTTTTGTTTCAAATGTAATTCCAGTACCAAAACCAAATGGAAAATCTTTTTCAACGAGAGGTTTACTTGCATCTTCAGTATATGCCTGGTCAAAGAAAATTCCTGCATAAGAATTTTGCGAAAGCAAATACCGCACTTCAGCGGTGAACACATGATATTGGGAAGCTATAATTGTTTTATCATCAAAACCTCTTAATAAATTGATTCCGCCTATGCGGTATAATTCATTTTCAAATATTTGATCGTTGATTACGGATGCTCCATTTAATTTAAGAACAAATGATGTGTTTTTTATTATTGGCTGATAAAAGGAAGCGCTATATTGATACATTATATTTAATGACCGGGTATCAATGCTATCATACAAACTTGCAAAATCAAATTCAGGGTTTTCAGGATCGAATAACGAAGTGATAGCGGTATTTTCTTTTATTGTTTTTGTTCCCGCTGATGCACTGATATAAAAGGCAACACCTTTTCTGGGGTTATAGATATAATTTAATTTTTCAAAGTTAAATGCAAGACCATATCCTATATTTTCCACATCAAGATTTACAGGTAATGTGAGTGTTTCCAAAACTGATGCTGTATCAATATTCAGTACGTCTGAATTATAAAATGAAGTAAAAGCTTTTGAATAATTATTGCCCATGAACTGGTATAATAACCCTACGGAAGATTTGCGTTCTAAAAATGTTGAATCTTTTAAAAACAGATCAAATGATGCATCAATACCAAGAGATATAAATGGTAAATACGGATAGGTGAAATGGCTTTCCAATTCTTTAGTAGTTAATTCCAGTTTTGAAAAATGTACATCAACTAATTCCCCGGCATTAAAAACATTATTTAAGTGTAATGTTCCTTCTCCCGTAATTATTAATCGCCCCACAATTTCATTATTCGGCAATATGCCAATCAGGAAATCAAACCTGCTTGCATTCTTTTCATCAAGATAAACGATGACTTTTGCTTTTTGTCCGAAAAATTGCACCTGGGATGATCTTATCACATTTGCAAAAGGCAGTTCTTTTAGTCGTTCATCTAAATCTTTTATTAGTGATTCATTATAAATTTCTCCGGGTTTAATTCCTGTGTATTGTTGCAAATAATTTTCTGTTAGTTCAAGATTACCTTCTATTGCAATTGTATCAAATTGTATCAAACGGTTTCTATTGAATAATAATTTAGCAGACAAAATTGAATCAGAAATTTGCACACTGTCCAATTGCACTGTTGCAAAAGGATAACCATGATCTTCTGCAAACTCAAGCATATCTTCCATGAAAGAAACAATTTCCTCGTATCTGAAAGTTGTATTTACAAAATCTTTTTCCCGGTAATTTGCGCCACTTAAGAAAATTTTATCGATGCCTGACATATTTAATTGAGCCAACAATATTTTATTTCCTTTTTCAAAAACAACAAACGCCGTATCATTTCTTTCAGACGTTATCGAATAATTTGCAGCCAGGTGACCTGAACTATAAGCATGCAATAAAATTTTCTGCAGATAAACATTTCTTTCAGCAACAGAATAGAATGTATTTTCTTCATCCAGGTTTCTCGGAAAAATATCTTTGTCGTTCCTGTCATTCTGAATAACCAGGTAAACAGTATCCTGCGCATGAAGAGCTGCTGCGAAAAAAAATATTGCGATCAGGAAACGTAATTTTGCCAAACAGAAATTTTTTGCAAAAATACAACGCAACAATGGCAGGCATCTATATACACATTCCTTTTTGTAAACAGGCATGTCATTATTGTAATTTTCACTTTTCAACTTCGCTGGTTCTGAAAGAAAAAATGCTGGATGCTATTTGTAACGAAATTGTTATACGTAAAAATTATCTTGGCGATAAGGACATTGAAACAATTTATTTTGGAGGAGGTACGCCTTCTGTCTTAGAAGTACAAGAAATAAAAAGAATTATTGATACCATAGAAAATAATTATAAAACCAATACAAAAGAATTTACGCTTGAAGCAAATCCTGATGACCTGACAAAAGAAAAATTAATTGAACTGAGATCAATAGGAGTAAATAGGTTGAGTATTGGAGTACAATCTTTTTTTAATGCAGACCTTAAATGGATGAACCGGGTGCATGATGCAAAGCAAGCAATAACTTGTATTGAAAATGCATTAGTAGCAGGATTTGAAAATTTAAGTGTTGATCTCATTTACGGAACACCAAATCAAAGTGATGATAACTGGAAATATAATATTCAAAAATTAGTTGATTATAATATCCCCCATATCTCCTGTTATGCATTGACTGTGGAACCAAAAACTGCTTTGCAGTATATGATAGAAAAAGATAAAACACAGGCCCCGGATGAAACCATTGCAGCAAAACATTTTGAAATATTAGTGGACATGCTCAGGGAAAATAATTATGAACATTATGAAATATCCAATTTTGCAAAGAATAAAAAATATGCAATGCATAACTCCTCTTACTGGAAAGGTGCATATTATTCAGGCATCGGCCCATCAGCGCATTCTTTTAACGGATTCAGCAGGCAATGGAATGCTTCGAGCAATGCGCTGTATATTCAAAACATGAAAGACGAAATAATCCCTTTTGAAATTGAATACTTAAGCGAAGTGCAAAAAGCAAATGAAAAAATTATGACATCGCTACGAACAATGTGGGGTTTGAATTTAGAAGAATTTAAAGACGCATTTAATGAAAATAATTTGAAGCAACTATTAAGCGAAGCAAAATACGATTTGCAAAAAGAAAATCTGAAACTTGAGAATAATATTTTATGCATGTCGGCAAAGGCAAAGTTTTTTGCTGATGGAATCATCAGCGATCTGTTTTTTACAGAAGAAACTTTTGTCAATTAAAAAACCTCCTGCATTTTGAAAGCTCAGGAGGTTTAAAGTATGTATGCTATTATCAAAAAATTATTTATTTGATAACTCAGCAATCTTTTCTTCTAATAGATATTCATCCCCCTCAACATATCCGCTGTGCTTATCCGCTATCATTCCGTTTTTATCAACCACCACCGTGAAAGGAACTGTCTGCCCGTTTAATAATCTTTGCAATTCTTTATTATCATCCATCAGCACTAAATATTCCCAACCCTGTCCGTCAACGTAAGATTTTACATTTGCTTTTGTTTTTGCATCATCAATAGAAACTGCAATTATCTGCACATCATAATCAGCTTGCCAGTCTTCATAAATATCTGCGATATTATTTAATTCCTTTTTGCAAGGCGTACACCATGTTGCCCAAAAATTAAATACTGTAACCTTTCCTGATTTACCCAGTTCTGCAATATTTACTTTATTGCCGTTCATATCATATAAACTAATATCGGGTAAATTATCATTGCCTGTTGCTTCAACAGCTTGGGTATGGCCACTTGTAAGAATAAGACTCAACAGGGTGATTACAAATAATTTTTTCATCATATAATTTAAGTTATGCGAAAATAGCGCATTTTTTCAATAACCATGCCCGCCGGAACAGGTTTAACAATTCTTTAAATCATTTGTCTGACAGAGGTTTTTATACAGCCTAAGTAATTTGGACTTGTTTGCGGTTATTTGGGAAATAGATTTATGCGGATTATCTGTATACACAATTCGTAAAAATTTTAAGTATCCCGTTACCTTTACGGACGAAATCGGCACTATGAAGAAAATCTTTTTTGCATTTATAATTTTTTTTTGTGTATCAAAAATATTTGCCCAAAGCCAGTTTAGTGGCGACCTGCAGGTAAATTCAGAATTTTATCAGCCTGATTCTGTAATTGGTGCAACAGGCACACCTCATTATGATAATTTAAAAAGTGGATTGGATGTTTGGTTGCAATTAAATTATCAAAACCCATCAGCGGGTTTAGAGGCCGGGCTAAGGCTTGACATATTTAATAATTCTAATTTACATGATCCCGGTGTGCCTTATACTGATCAGGGAATTGGCAAATGGTACATAGCCAAAACACTTAATGCTTTTAAAATAACAGGTGGATATATTTATGAGCAGTTCGGCTCAGGTTTAGTTTACAGAAGTTATGAAGAACGCCCGCTTGGAATTGATAACGCATTATTCGGACTTGAGTTGGAATATAATATTAATGAAAACTGGAATATAAAAGCACTCGCCGGGCAACAAAAAAATTTATTTGATAGCTATAACCCCGTTTTAAAAGGAGTAAATATTAATGGATTTATTCCTTTTAGTGATAGTTCGATTATTAAAATTGCACCCGGTGCTTCTTTTTTAAACAGAACAATTGATGAAGATAATATGAATTTGATTGCAGCAGCAATTAATAATTATGATCTTGAAGACAGGTTTGTTCCAAAATATAATATGTATGCAGGTTCAGTTTATAACACACTCACAATTAAAAATATCAGCTGGTATATTGAATATGCAATGAAAACACATGAAGCAATTAAAAATGCAAGCGGAAATTTAATTGATACTGATGGAAATGTTATTTATACAACACTTGCTTATTCTCAAAAAGGATTTGGTATTACGGGTCAGTTTAGGAAGGCAAATAACTGGGTGTTGCGCACATCTCCTAATGAATTATTGTTAGATGGAATTATGAATTATTTACCAGCGCTCACGAAACAAAATTCGTTGCGCTTAACTGCTAGATACCAGGATGTTGCTCAGGAACTGGGGGAAACGGCTTACCAGTTTAATGTTACCTATACTCCAAAAAAGGGATATACTATTACTGCAAATTATAGTGATGCAGTTTCGGCAGACAATATTCAATTGTGGAGAGAAGCTTACATTGATCTAGAAATAAGAAAATCAAAATATAAATTATTGGTAGGGGCACAATATGTTTTGTATAATCAAAAGATATTGGAAGCCCATCCACTAGATACTACTATTACTCCCATTACACCATTTACAGAATTCACATATAAATTTGATAAGAAAAAAAGCTTGCGCATTGAATTACAATATCAAAACAATGATGGTGACTATGGAAGTTGGATTTATGGTTTAGCAGAATTTAATATAGCTCCTAAGTGGAGCTTTACTGCAAGCGATATGTATAATTTTGATCCCCTAAAAACAGATAAAGCATTACACTTTCCTTTAATTGCCGCCGTTTATACACAAAAAGCAAATCGTTTTAGTTTGAGTTATGTAAAACAACTGGAAGGCATTGTTTGCACAGGTGGTGTTTGCAGATTTGAGCCAGCCTTTAGCGGATTAAAATTTCAAATTATTTCAACATTTTAAATTAATTTTGGTATCATGAATTATTTAATATATAAATACAAACATTATTTTTTCCTGCTATTAGGTTCCTGTTTTTTAATTTTTAATAACTCATGCGAAGAAATTGGGCCAGCAATTGATTTTACTCCTGTTGATACAAGTCTTGTTGATACAACATACCAGACAGATTCCATTTTTACTCCACAGAATAGAGTTGTTTTACTTGAAGATTTTACAGGGCAGTTATGTCCTAACTGTCCTGCTGCTCATGAAATAATTGCCGATATAGTTGATGAACATGGAGATAATGTTGCCAATATTGCAATGTATAATTATTTTGCTGATGAAAGTTCGCAATTAGCTTATGTTATAGATGAGGCAATAGAATTAGGTGATTATTTGGGACCCATTATAGGTTGGCCAATAGGAGCAGTTAACAGAAAAGATTTTGGAAGTGGTATTCTTCAACCTAAAGAACTATATTCAACTTATACAGATAGTGAATTATTGATCACACCCTCCTGTAATATTTCAATGACATACGGATATAATTTTACGACACGAAAATTAAATGTATTTGTTACAGTTAAATATCTTGACACAATTACTACTGTAAATCATTTAAGTGTGGCAATATGTGAAAACGGAATTATTGATTTTCAGCATGATGAACTTGGCGAAATTCCTGATTATACACACAATCATGTTTTGCGTAAAATGCTTACCCTAGCAACCGGCACTGAATTATCTGCTACCAATGAACCCGGCAGGTTATATAGGAAGGAATTCGCAATCACTTTGCCTGATGATTGGGTAAAAGAAAATCTTGAAGTAATTGCTTATGTACATAATTATGAAGCGGATAATAAAGAAGTTTTACAAACAGCAATTATTCATTTAGAAGATTAATTAAAGTCGAGCCGCACTCAAAATGGCATTCCGACTAAATCTTTAGCTGCAATTGTGCAACAAACATATTTGCTGCATCAATTGCGTCACTTCCTGAAATCGGTTTTTTCCAATCAGTATGAATAAAATTCAGTTGCAGCCTTGCATTATTATCAGGGAGAAAATTAAAAGCGATATTTCCAGTAATTGTAGAAAATTCATTTTCATCAATTGAAGATAAAGGATCAGTATTTTCAAATTTACCGCCTACTTCTAATAGTTTACACCATTTTTTATTGAGGTCAAATTTTAATAATGCCTGTGCTTCATATCCGCCCATATTAAAGTCTTCAATTTTTTTTGCTGCTGTTGTATCAGCATTATAGCTCAATACATTTGTTCCATTTAAATATTCACCTTCAATTAGCAGAGATACTTTGGAATTTATTTTTTCCTGAATAGAAATATCAGCACTATAAGAGTTTCCAGTTTCATCTTTTAAACCAATTACCTGGTCAGTAACAGCAAGGCGAACTCCTTTAATTGGAGTAAACTCAATGCGCCCTAAAATATTCTTCGATGAATTATCATCGTAACCAACTGATCTGTCACTTGCATTTACTGCAGCTAAATAATAATTAAGTGGTGTTTTGTCTTTCAGCAAATTTCCAAAGATCATAACACCCGGTTGATAAGAAGCTAAATAACTGTTCACAAATAAAATACTTGTGGGTCCACGGTCTATCATGCGCAAATTATCGTAAGGAGTTAATTCGTCAAGTACAAAAGGAACAAGAAATTGCCCTGCACGAATTTGAAAACCATCTTTCAATTTAAAATTTGCATAAGCAAGTTCAATTGTTTTACCGGGTGTTGATGTTTTCAATTCCGGCAATTGCAAACGAATTGTTCCTGTTATTTTTTCAGAAAGCAAGAGATCAGTTTTAATCGCTGCTCTCCTTATTCTAAAATTATTATTAACCGGATCAGCATTAAATTTATTCTGAACATCAACACTATCTGTGAGGGAAGATTCAAACCGGTTTTGTAAAATAAATTGCCACTTAATTGTAGGGTTAAATATCTTAGTGTTTTCTGTTTGCGTAAAAGCTGCATTACTATAAAACAAAAAACAAGCGATTAACATAAGTAAAGATCTTTGCATGTGGTAGGTTTTGCGCAAAGTTGAAAGTATTTATCCTTCAAATAGTAAATGAAGTGTTAATCTTAAGGCCGAAAATAAAACTTTGTGTAAAGGAGCACAAAAAAACCCTGTCTTTATCAGGGCGTAACCTAAAATATCTTCTGTATTCTTATATTTTTATTTGCAATTGGGCAACAAACATATTAGCAGCAACAATCGCCTCACTACCTGAAATCGGTTTTTCCCAATCAGTATGAATAAAATTCAACTGTAATCTTGCAGTATTATCAGGTAAAAAAGTAAATCCAATATTTCCGGTAATTGTAGAGAAAGCATTATCGTCAACATCAATTAAAGGATCAGTATTTTCATATTTAGCACCAACTTCAAAGGTCTTACACCAGCTTTTATTAATATCAATTTTAAATAATGCCTGGGCAAAATATCCGCTTAAATTATTTTCATCAATTGCAGGTGCAGTTGTATCTGCAACAAAAGCAGTAATATTTGAACCCACAATATATTCTCCTTCAACAATCAGTTTTGTTTTTTCTGAAATATTTTTAATAAGCTGCAAATCTGCTCCGTAAGAAGTAGTGTTAGTTGAATCATTTAAGAATATTTCCTGTCCGCTTATTCCAATTCTAATTCCTTTAACAGGTGAAAACTCTATTCTGCCTACAAGGTTTTTCTGTGAATTATCATCATAAGGCAACGCCCTTGAACTTCCGTTTACCAAAGCCAGATAGTAATTTAATGGTGTTTTATCTTTCAAAAAATTTCCAAAAACCATTAACCCCGGCTGGTAACTCGCCTGGTTATTACTTACAATCAACACACTGGTCGTTCCCCTGTCAATCATTCTCAGATCTTCATGGCTTGTTAATTCATCCAGTTCATACGGTGTCTTAAATTGCCCAAACCTTATCTGCAGGGCATCATTTGCTCTATATTCACCATAAGCAAGCTCAATCACATTTCCATAGTTACTTGTACTGGTAGATTTTAATTGTGGTAATTGCATACGAATAACCCCGCTCCATTTATCATTTAATTTTATGTCTGCTCTTAATTCAAGTCTCCTTAATCTGAAATTATTATTAACCGGATCCGCATTAAATTTATTCTGTACATCTACACTATCTGTCAGGGAAGATTCGAATCTTGATTGCACCAGACCCTTCATCCTAATCGTAGGGTTAAAAGTTGATTCACTATTTTGTGCAAAAAGGTTTGAAGAAAATTGGATGATCATTACACAAACCAGTAAGCAGTAGAGTTTTCCCATGTTAAGTTATTTTAAAGTTAAATTAAGTTGAATGCAAATTTAACTTCACCTGATCCGTATATAGTTTAACAGTATGTTAAGTTTTAGTATTGTTTTTATTAAGTACATATATAATTAATAACAGAATCATTCAAAAACGAATAAAATTGAAAGTTTAGTTTTACTTAATAATGAATAACAGTTGAAAAAAATGTGACTAACATCCTCCAAAACTAAATACCTGAAGTGGAAACGCAGATTTCTATTTGTGCATCCGCATTGCAAGTTATAATTTTAGCTCCGCTTTATGGGACCTGCATCACTTATAGTTTTGATTTTAGCTGCTGTAGCATTTTCTGCCGGAGGAATTCTACTTTCAAAAGTTGTTTTGAGGGCAAGTAAAAATGCTGTGAAGGGAGAACCCTATGAATGCGGTGTTCCTACCGTCGGTCCGAGCTGGGTTCAGTTTAATGTGGGTTATTATTTATTCGCACTCATCTTTTTAATTTTTGATGTGGAGCTGATTTTCCTTTATCCATGGGCAGTTACGGTTCAAAAACTTGGTATGTTTGCTTTTGTAGAAGCTGTTATCTTTCTATTCATATTATTTATGGGATTTCTTTATGCGCACAAAAAAGGAGCTTTAAAATGGATGTAAAAAACCCTTATATGGATGGCAATCCTTTTCCGGGTGATGTGCACCAAACAGCGGGAGGAGGGATTTTAGTAAGCAAATTAGACGATGTGATCAATTGGGCAAGAAGTAATTCTTTATGGCCGCTCGTATTCGGAACCAGTTGTTGTGCTATTGAAATGATGAGTACAGCTTCCGCAAAATACGATTGGGGCCGTTTTGGTTTTGAAGTGGCAAGAGCAACACCCAGGCAAGCTGATGTAATTATTATTGCCGGAACCATTGTAAATAAAATGGCTCCCGTATTAAAAAGATTATATGATCAGATGCCGGATCCTAAATACGTAATTGCCATGGGAGCATGCGCAACAAGCGGCGGTCCTTTTTTCTATAATACATACAGTGTAGTGAAGGGGGCGGATCATATTATTCCTGTGGACGTTTACATTGCCGGTTGCCCACCAAGACCTGAAGCATTATTGCATGCAATGATGACCTTGCAGCAAAAAATAAAAGCCGGTGGAAAAAGAGAAAAGATAATGATTGAGAAATATTCAGACAAAGTTTGAAGATCGAATAATTAAGAAAAGAATAAATGAATATTGAAGAGTTAAAAATTAAATTACCAGAAATTCAACCTTCAATCACATTTGAAGAAGGCGGAGAATTTTTAAATTTGAATATTGATGCAAAAGAATTCAAAGATTTTGCGCAGATGATCTTTAATAATGATAATTTATCTTTTAATTATTTATTTTGCCTAACATGTGTTGATTGGAAAACACATCTCACAATGGTGTATCATTTTGAATCAACAAAACACCGGCACATTATTGTAATTAAATCGAAGTTAGATAGAGAAAATCCGGAAATAGAGACTGTAAGTGACATTTGGCGCACAGCAGAATTACATGAACGGGAAGTATATGATTTGTTTGGAGTACGGTTTATTAACCATCCTGACCTAAGAAGATTATTTTTAACGGAAGATTGGAACGGGTATCCTTTGAGAAAAGATTATGAAGATCCGGTTAATATGATAAAATTATAAAATAAATCACCTGAGAATTTTTAATTAACGATGAGCGACCTGAGTCATTTAATGGAAGATGTTATACCAGAATCTTCAACCAAAAAAAATCTTGATGAAGGCGATCTTATTATAAACATCGGCCCGCAGCATCCATCTACAAATGGAGTGTTGCATCTTGTTATTACACTTAATGGCGAAACAGTAAAAAAAGTTGAACCACATCTCGGATATATTCATCGCTCTATTGAAAAAATGTGTGAGAGTTTAAGTTATCGCCAGTTTATTTATTCTACTTCCCGCATGGATTATTTATCATCACACATAAATAATCATGGTTGCGCATTATGTGTTGAAAAAGGTTTACAGGTAGAAATACCAAAAAGGGCACAGGTAATTCGTGTGCTCATGGATGAATTAACTAGACTTGCAAGTCACCAGTTATGGTGGGGAGCCATGGCAATGGATGTTGGCGCACTCACTCCTTTTTTCCTTGCATTCAGGGAAAGGGAAATGATAAATGAAGTGATGGAAAAAACATGCGGCGCAAGATTAACGATGAATTATATTGTTCCCGGCGGAGTCATGTTTGAACTGCATCCCGATTTTCAAAAAGATGTAAAAGAATTTATCCGTTTTTTCAAAACAAAAATTGATGAATATGATGAATTGGTTACCGGAAATATTATTTTTCAAAACCGCATGAAAAATGTTGGATATATTTCAAAACAAGATGCGATTAGTTATGGCTGCAGCGGGCCAACTGCAAGGGCAAGCGGAGTAAATTGCGATATCAGAAAATTATATCCATACGATGTATATAATGAAGTTGAATTTGAAGAAATTATTGAAAGTGATGGAGATTGTTTTGCAAGATATTTAGTGCGCATGAAAGAAATGCGTCAATGTTTAAGTATCATTGAGCAATTAATTGACAATATTCCTGAAGGAGATTTCCAGGCAAAAACAAAAGCTGTATTAAAATTGCCGAAAGGAGAA
>JACMJP010000093.1 GCA_014380545.1 Chitinophagales bacterium
GCCATAACTTCCGCCATTCAAATACATTTGATATAAAATTGCAAGGTCTTCAGCGTTGCTGAATAAACCTGCATGCCCTTCTACTCCCCCCATCATAGCTGCACCCATATCATGCACATAACCCTGCACTAACTGATACCTGAAATAATTGTCATTTTCTGTTGGTGCAATCCTGTCTTTCGGAAATTTGGTGATCGGATTGTAACAGGTGGTTTGCATGCCAAGCGATATATAAAAATTATTTTTTACATATTCATCCAATTTTTGATTTGTGAGTTGTTCAACAATATGCCTTGATATAAACATAGTGAAATCACTGTACACATATTTTTTTTCTTTTAGCGGAGTTGTTTTAATAATATTCCACACAGTGTCTTTATAATCATCCCGCATATAAACTCCTTTTGCTACTTCGGTTGTAAACCCCTTAATTTTATTCTGATTATAATACAGAGGATCTAATGCTCCATTTTCAGTTAATGTTTTTTTATAAAATGGTACCCATGCCACCAGGCCGGCCTGGTGTGTGAGCAGGTCCGCCATTTTAATGTTCTCGATTGCAGTGCCTTTTACATCAGGTAAATAATTCCCTGCGTTTTTATCGAGGAAAAATAAACTATCGTCATACAGTTTCATTAATGCAGGGGTTGTTGCAGAAATTTTTGTCATACTTGCAATGTCATAAATAGTTTCAGTAGTAACTTTTGTGTTTTCATCATACGTAAAATAACCGTATGCTTTATCCCAGATTATTTTCCCGTCTTTTGCAATCAGCACCTGGCAACCAGGCGCAGCATTTTTTTTAATACATGCTTTTGCAATGGAATCTATTCTGATTAAATAAGCTGATCCAATTCCGGCATCTTCGGGAATTGTATATTTTAATCTTTGCAAATAACCAGTGCTCATTCCATCATTCACTTTAAATATTCCTGAGCTTACAGGTAATTTTCCTGCAAATGGAATTGCGCCAAATAAAGCCATCGCAACTGCCTGCTGAGTGTATTTATCTTCATCATATGCTGCAATTACATATTGTGCAGCTTGAAATTTATCTAAAGCGTACGGTGAACCAAAAACAGTAACAACCACTTTTGTTTTCTGAGATAATTTATTAATAAAGTTTATGGTATTTTCTGTAATGCCAAAATCTTTTGATGCACTGCGCATCATATCATGTATGCTCACAATTACAACATCATAATTTTTTAGTTTATCATATGTAAGATCGAAATTTTTTGTAGCGGCATCTTTATTAATAACAAAATGATCAAATTTTGAATACTTACTTAAATATTCCTGGATTGTTTTTTTATTGCCATCGCCAATACTTAAAGAAGCGAATTGTAAGGTATCTAATTTCTTAAAAGGAATTAAACTATCACCTGCATTAGCAAGCGTAATACTTTTTTCTGTAATTGTTCTTTTCATTAATGTTGCCTCTTCATTATTTAAGTCGCTCCAAAGATTTTGAACCATTACAGGTTTATATTTATCTAAACCGCTAAATGCTTTTGCTTTTAAAATTCTTGTAACACTTTCATCTAACCGCTGCATACTTATTGTTCCTTCAGTAACTGCTTTCTTAATTTCATTAAATGCAGTGGGTACATCTTCGCTGAATAATAAAAAATCGTTTCCTGCTAAAAATGCTTTCACTTCCAGTTCGCCGGGTTTATAAAACATCGTTACACCCTTCATGTTTAGCGCATCACTGAAAACCAATCCACGAAAATTCAGGCTATCTCTTAACAGATCTGTACCAACTTTTTTTGATAAAGATGTTGCCTGGTTTGGAGTATCATCCAGTGCAGGAACAAATAAATGTGCAAGCATGATACTGCCTAATCCTTCATTGATTAAAACTTTAAACGGATATAGTTCCATTGTATCTAATCTTGCTTTGTTATGATTAATTACAGGCAATGTTAAATGACTGTCAGAACTTACATCACCATGACCGGGAAAATGTTTTCCGCATGCAATGATGCCGTTTTCCTGCAAACCATTCATATAAGCAATTGCTTTTAATGCAACATTAAATTTATCTTCTCCAAAACTTCTGTCGCCAATAACAGGATTATTAATATTATTATTGATATCAATCACCGGCGAAAAACTCACTTGCACACCAAGCCGTTTTAATTGATTTGCAATAATTTTCCCAGTATTATAAATAATTGAATCATTCTGGATAGCACCCCAGGTTAATTGTCGCTGAAAAGCGATAACAGAGTCCAACCGCATTGCAGGTCCCCATTCTGCATCCATTGCAATTAACAAAGGTATTTTACTGATGCTTTGATAATCATTTGTTAACCGAACCTGCCGTACCGGGCCACCTTGCATAAAAATAAGACCGCCTATATTATACTTTTTTATGAGTTGCTCAATTTGATTTTCATGGGCTGCATCCTTATTACTGTATGCAGCAACCATAAAAAGTTGCCCGATCTTTTCATCCAGCGTCATGTTTTTCATGAGCGAATCCACCCATACATAATTCCGGTCATAAAATGGAATGAAGGGTTTTTCAGCATTCGATTCCGGCACCGATGAGTTAAAAGGCCGGGCAAGTGTTACTGTAAAAAATAATATGAAAATATATTTTAGCAAGTGTGTGGCGTTTTTGATACTATTCAATCTGATGCAAAATTATTGTATCAGGCTGCAAATTATGCAGGGAGTTATGAAAGCAGTTTCTTAACATTTAAAAAATTACTATAGTTTTCTCCTATAACGCACGATCAATACTAATTAATGTGCTCAGCTAACCTTTTAAAAAAATAATTGGATGCAGCAATAAATTTTTATCAGAACCGTCAGAAATTTAGCATCTCTATTAATTTTCTTTTGGTGAACTTTGCGCCAATGGCAGACATCATTCATTTA
>JACMJP010000094.1 GCA_014380545.1 Chitinophagales bacterium
AAAATAATACAGAAGATTTTTTTTCTTCAGAAGAATTCTTTTTCAGTTTCAGGCAAAAATTACTTTTTGACGAATATGCCGCTACAAAAGCAAAAAAGAAAAGTTACAATTTTCTATCAGCATGTATGGAAGATTTTACAACAAATTATTTTTTAGAAATGCTGCGGATGTATAGTGAACTGGTGAACAGAAAAAATTTGCGCATGGCAGATTTTGATGAAAAGAGTATGCAGGTATTTTTAAACTATTTTTTAGTTTCACAGAAAAATAATAAACTAAGCCCTACACTGCTTATATACTATCAGATCCTTTTATTTCTTATTGATGAAACAAATAAAAAAGGTGAAAAAGCCTATAGCACTTATAAAAACTATTTACAAAAACATTTACAACAAATACCTTTAAAAACAGCAAGAGAAATATGTTTATTCGGTCAGAATTTTTGTGTAAAAAATATCAACCT
Organism: Chitinophagales bacterium; assembly: GCA_014380545.1. Taxonomy (GTDB): domain Bacteria; phylum Bacteroidota; class Bacteroidia; order Chitinophagales; family BACL12; genus JACMJP01. Next base: position 464 of record JACMJP010000094.1, read on the forward strand.
GAACAAACATCTGTATTTGAACGAGCTCCTGGAACTATATAACCTGATGCTGAAACACAATGTAATGTACGATGGACAATATTTAACAGAATGGACCTTTAAAAACTATGTTACTGTTGCTTTGCGTTTGAAGGCATTTAAGCAAGCTGAAAATTTTATTGAAACTTATCATAGCAAACTGTCTCCGGATGTGGCCTTTAACGCATATCATTATAATCTTGCGGCATTATATTACGAGCAAAATAATTTCGACAAGGCACTGGACGAATTAAATGAAATTCATTTTAGCGACACTATTTATTATTTAGATGCCCGGAGTATTTTATTAAAAATTTATTTTACACAGGAAAATTTTGAAGCGCTGGCATCATTATATCACTCGGTAAGAGTTTATTTGCTGCGCAATAAACAATTAAGCAGAAAACTTGCAGAGCGATACAGGAATATATTTCTGTACACTTATAAATTGTCTTTGCTTATAAATAAAAAAGAATATATCGCCGCAAAAGAGTATAAGGTAAAATATGAGCAGCTTGGAAAAAAAATAAATCAAAACACAATTGCAAATAAACCATGGTTATTAAAACAATTTGAAGATGCAGCATGAAAAAATTAGTTACCCAATGAGTGAGAAAACGGAAAGGAAGACACCGATTGATCAGCGTCATAATTTCCTTTGCCTATACTGTAGATAATCTCACATTTCCTCTGTTGAAACGAAATCCATCATAATGTGAATTAAAACCTGTGTGGTCTTTCAATTTATGCCTTAAAAATTATATACTGAATAGTAATTTATTTTTTAAAAATTGGTTGCAGTGTAAACCATGATAGGGCAGGAAATAGATGCATAGGTGCTGCCAGCCCCAGGAATAATTCAGGGAATTCAATGTCTAATGGTAAAGAAATGGATAAAGGCATCATAATACTTATAATGGATAATAGAGATAACGATAAATTGAAAATAAGCCCGGCGTTTTTATTTTCCCATTTTGTTATTACCCAATAACCCGTTGCTATAACCACACCAATAATTAAATTGGTCGCTACAATAGAAACAGGATTTATTACTTTGGTGAAATCTGTCATCATAGCAAAATGATAAATTCTATCCCACACTATACATGCAGCAGCCGAGCCAGCTGCTGCAGATAATCCCCAGATCAATGCTCTTTTAAATGTCATACTAAATTAACTTGCTGTAACAGGTACAGAAATCTCCATCTTCATAATATCAGATGCCTTCTTTCCAGGCTCACCGATTTTCCAATCATTGCGGTTTGCATCAAATGTTGATTTGAATACCAACCCATTCCCTGATTTCTCTATTGAAAAAGGTAAAGTAAATTCTTTCTGCACACCATGCATTTCTAAAATTCCCTGTGCTTCATAACCGGAAGAAGTCTTTGAGATTGTTTTTGAAGTAAATTTTATAAGCGGGTATTTTTCAGCATCAAACCATTGTGCACTTTTTGCATGGTTGTTTTGCATACCATTGCCTGTATTGATAGAATTTACATCAATGGTTACATCAAATTTAGATGCTGACAGGTTCTTTTCATCAAAAGTTATAGTGCCTTTTAAATCAGAAAATATCCCTGACGGGTCATCACTTGTAAATTTAATGGAATAGCCATCTGCTATTTTCCAGTTCTGTGCGGTTTTAAGAGTGAATGCTGATAACGTTACAATGAACACAGCAATTAAAGGAAAAATTATTTTTTTCATTATTCTATATTTTAAAAGCAAAAATGCTACAAACAAAATAAAAGTTCATTGATGTAGGATAAGAAATGGAAAGATGGTGTTAATTCTTCTTAAATAATTCTTTTCTAACACGGCTTAAAGATTCAGGTGTTATGCCCAGATAAGAAGCAATCAGTTTTTGTGAAAGTCTTTGCGAAAGTGCCGGATATGTGTTCAAGAAATCAATGTATCTTTCTTCTGCTGTTGCGCTCAACAAATAAATAATTCTTTTCTGAAGGCTGTATAAACGATTTTGCAAAATCACATGTCGAAAATTATTATTTGCACCTGCAGGTACAGGTAGTTGCTCAAAAAAATTTGCACCAATTACCACTACGCTTGAATTTTCCAGCGCATCGATACTTAATAATGAAGGTTCATTTTTATGCAAACTATTCTGTTCAGAAATCCACCAGTTTTCAGGAGCAAACTGAAAGATATATTCTTTACCCTTTTTATCAGTTACATAACTGCGTAAACATCCTACCTCCACAAACCATGCATTTTTGCATACCTCACCTTGCTCCAGGATGGTTTCACCCTTTTTAATTTTCCTTTCAAACAAAAATGGTTCTATCTTATCGAATTGCAGATCAGTAATTCCACCTTTTTCTGACAGATACTTTTTAAATACATCAGGCATGGCGGTAAAAATAAGAAAATGAAAATAAATTTTATGCGGAGTTAATTGAATAAAATAATTATCAGGCTTATCGTCGCAATAGATATACAAAGTGGTGCATAATATTTTGTATCGTTGCGGGCAAAAATTGTAGTCTTTATTTTTTTAAAAAATCCTGCATATCTAAAATCGCCAAGACCTCTCAAAAAGAAAATAATTGTAATAATCCAATTTCCGTAATAGATAAATTTCTTGTTGATGTAATTATCAAAAATGCCCAAATTGCCAATCGTTATTAAAGCAAATATAAATAAACCTGTCGCAACAACAATACACGAAAATTTTCCGGGAATAAAAAGATATGCATTTGTAGATTCCTTTTGAGGAAGGGAATTATAAAACCAATGCTTCCCCCCTGCTGCCCAATAAAAATGTAGACATGAAAGAAAGAGGAAAATGATTGTGTTGATGATTATCAGGTATAACATTATAACAGAAGGCTAAAAATAGGGAGTATTTCTTTGGAAGTATTTCTTTGATGGCTTTACGTATGCTATTTATCTAATAAATATTTCGCATTGTTCCCGTATCTTAACGATGTGCTGGGATATGGAAATGAATGAATTAGTAAAGCGGACAGTATATGATACCAGGCCTGTAACCGTTGAATATGAATTAACTTCTTATGGTAAGTCATTGGAGAAAGTAATTGATGAATTGCGCAATTGGGGAACGATTAACAGAAAGAGGATATTGAGGAAGTTTTTGGATTTGCTGGTCGGGAAACCTGCAACAGTGGAATTGGGCTTTAATACAATTTTTTAGTATCACACATAACCGTAGGTTACTGCGTTATTTGCTCTTTCCAGTTAATTTATAATAACCAATTTCATTTTCCTCCTCGGACAACACTTCAATATTTGATTTTAATTTCAATATTTGTTCATTAGTAAATAAGTAATTCGGTTTTTCTGGAGGACAAGTACTTCCAACCATTGCAACAGA
>JACMJP010000095.1 GCA_014380545.1 Chitinophagales bacterium
TATTCACAGTAAACTCACCATTCTTTTTAATGAATTCTTTTGTGCCATCAAGCGGATCAACTAACCAGAAATATTCCCAATCTTTTCTATCTGCATACTCAATCATTTTATTTTCTTCTGATATAATAGGAATATTCGGGTAATCTTTTTTTAATGCTTCAACTATCACCACATTTCCTGCCTTATCAGCTTTTGTTAATGGTGACTTATCGCTTTTATCGGTAATTGCAAAATCATCTGTGTCATAAATGTGCATGATCTCTTTTCCTGCAGCTTCTGCAATAGCAATTATTTTCTTTACGTCAATTTTTTCTAACATTTCCTGTTGTTTTAAAAGTTTAATAACATGATTTAATGAATCTTCCCATTTAGGAATGGTAACATTTAAGGCTAATTTTATTTTCTCACAATTTAATAAAGAATATTTCGGGCGCTTTGCAGGTGTGGGATATTGTTCTGTTGTTATAGGATTTACTTTACAGTTTAATCCATACAATTCCATGATCTCTTTTGCAAAACCACACCAGGTTGTTTCTCCCGAATTTGAATAATGATAAATACCAAAATACACCTGGTTCAAATTATTTAATAATTCAAGGATTACCCATGCAAGATCACCCGCATATGTAGGTGCTCCAATCTGATCATCCACTACACTTAATTCACTCCGCTCCTTTCCTAAACGGATCATTGTTTTCACAAAATTATTTCCGTAAAAACTATAAACCCACGATGTGCGGATGAGTATTGTTCTTTTATTTAATGACAGTGCTCTAAATTCCCCGTCTGCTTTTGTTTGTCCATAAACTGAGATAGGGTTAACAGTTTCATCCACCTTAATTGGAGTTGTATTTGTGCCGTCAAAAACAAAATCAGTTGATATATGAAATAATACTGCATCATTTTTTTGACATGCATTTGCAAGATTCTCAACACCAACTACATTTATTTTATGCGCTAATTCAGCTTCACTTTCTGCTTTATCTACTGCAGTGTATGCTGCACAATTAATACAACATTCAAATTGATATTTATTAAAGAATGAATTTACTGCATGAGCATCAGTAATATCCAACTCATCCACATCAACAAAAACATAATGATGTTCCTTATGTTGTTTTGAGATATCTCTCAACTCATTTCCGAGTTGTCCCTTGCTGCCTGTAATTAGTATTCTCATTTATTATTCAATGTCAATATACGCCAAGCTATCAAATTCAAAATTATTCCGTGCATCTGTAAACAATGGTAAATTTTTGTCTTTATCAGAAATGTTTAATTTATCAACTGGTATTTTCCAATCAATCTGCAATTGATTATCGTTGTAAATAATTCCTGCGTCATTTTCTTTACTATAAAAATTATCACACTTGTAAAAAAATTCTGCAGTTTCACTTAATACTACAAACCCGTGTGCAAACCCTCTTGGTATATATAATTGTTTCCTGTTTTCTGCTGACAAAATAATAGAGAAATGTTTTCCGAATGTTGAAGAACCATTTCTGATATCAAGTGCAACATCCAGTACTTCTCCACTGATCACCCTCACTAACTTTGCCTGTGCAAATGGATTGAGCTGATAGTGCAATCCCCTCAATACTCCGTAAGAAGATTTACTTTGATTATCCTGAACGAAGTTTGTATTAATACCTTTTTCTTCAAAAGTTTTCTCATTGAAAGATTCAAAGAAATAACCTCTTATATCTTCAAACACTTTTGGTTCAAAAATAAATAAACCCGAAATATGTGTATCTATGAATGGCATGAGAATGAATAATGATTGATGAATAATGAGAAGGGAAACTGCATACTATCTGTTTTCATATTGCTCTTCATAATACTTTTTATAAGAACCGCTTGTAATATTATTTAACCATTCTTCATTTGCCAAATACCAGTCAACAGTTTTTTCCAGGCCTTCTTCAAATTGTAATGATGGTTGCCATCCAAGTTCTGTATTTAATTTACTTGCATCAATCGCATAGCGAAGGTCGTGACCTGCCCTGTCTGTAACGTATGCAATTAATTTTTCACTTGTTCCCGGGTCACGATGTAATTTTTCATCCATGATCTTACATAATAATTTTATGAGATCAATATTTTTCCATTCATTAAATCCGCCGATATTATATGTATCACCAATTTTCCCATTATGATAAATTGCATCAATTGCCCTTGCATGGTCTTCCACCCAAAGCCAGTCCCGCACATTTTCACCTTTTCCGTAAACCGGAATCGGTTTATTGTTTTTTATATTATTAATTGCCAGAGGAATTAATTTTTCGGGAAAGTGATAAGGGCCATAATTATTACTGCAATTAGAAATTACGACAGGTAATTTATATGTATCATGATAAGCCCGCACAAAATGATCACTACTGGCTTTACTTGCGGAATATGGCGAATGTGGGTCATATTTTGTTTCTTCAGTAAAAAAGCCCTCATTTCCTAATGCGCCATACACTTCATCTGTAGAAATATGATAAAATAATTTGTCCTTATAATTATCTTTCCATTTAGTTCTTGTAGCATTTAATAAATTAACAGTACCGACTACATTCGTCATTACAAATTCAATAGGATTTGCAATAGAGCGATCAACATGGCTTTCAGCGGCAAGGTGAATTACACCATCTACAGCAAATTCGTCAAATATATTTTGCACAAAAGTAGTATCCACAATATCCCCTTTTACAAATGTGTAGTTATCTTTTTCTTCTATATCTTTTAAATTGGCAAGATTACCGGCATAAGTGAGCTTATCTAAATTTACAATGAGATAATCCGGATATTTATTTACAAATAATCGCACAACATGACTCCCTATAAATCCTGCTCCGCCCGTAATAATAATTGTTTTCTTCACTTTAAATTTTTTTATAATGTCCAGTAACTTAATTTTTCTATTTTATTGCGGTAAATTCCTTTTATATCAATCAGCAAACAATTTTCTGTTGCATGATCCAGAAAATAATCTTCATTTAGTACGATATATTCTTTATGAGCAACAGCAACAATAATTGCATCATACTTTTCTCTCACATTATCTAACAACTCAAATTGATATTCATGTTGCACTTCTTCATTTGTAACATTCGGATCAACTACATCCACATGCAAACCAAAAGATTTCAATTCATTAATAAGATCAGCCACTTTACTATTTCTGATGTCAGTTACATTTTCCTTAAAAGTAATTCCCATTACAAGAATTTTTGAATCTTTTAAATTCTTTCCTGCTTCAATGAGTTTCTGCAAACATCTTCTAGCCACATACAACGCCATGTTATCGTTCACTTTTCGTCCGCTTAAAATAACTTCCGGCTCATAGCCTAACTGGATAGATTTATAAGTGAGATAATACGGATCAACGCCGATGCAATGCCCGCCAACTAATCCGGGATGATATTTATGGAAATTCCATTTTGTTCCAGCAGCTTCAATTACCTCATGTGTACTCACATTCATTCTGTCAAGTATAATTGATAACTCATTCATTAAAGCGATATTCAGGTCCCGTTGTGTATTTTCCAAAATTTTAGCAGCTTCTGCAACTTTTAGTGATGAGGCTTTATAAACGCCGGGTTGCACAATTTCAGAATAGATAGCGGCAATATTTTCCAGTGCTTCATCATCAGAGCCGGAAACAATTTTAATTACATTCATTAATGTATGCTGTACATCACCCGGATTTATTCTTTCAGGCGAATACCCTAATTTAAAATCAGCATTTAATTTTAATCCTGATAATTCTTCCAATAATGGTAGACAGATATCCTCTGTACACCCGGGGTAAACTGTGGACTCATAAATAACATAATCTCCTTTCTTTAAAATTTTTCCTACAGTTTTGGTTGCAGAAATTAATGGAGATAAATCAGGAACCCGATGTTCATCAACCGGAGTAGGAACTGCAACAATATGAAATGCACAATTCATTAATTCATTTGCATCGGTAGTAAAAAAAACATTTGTATTTTCAAATGCATCTTTTTTCACTTCGTCACCTGCATCAGCTTTCTGCTTTAAGGATTCAATTCTCTTTGCATCAATATCAAAACCCACGACTGAAAATTTTCTTCCGAATTCCAATGCTATAGGAAGGCCGACATAGCCGAGACCAACTACACTTATTTTCTTATTTTTATTTCTTAAATCCTGTAACATAAATAAATCTAAATAATCTCACCACTTATTATCACATGCTCACCAACAAATTCTTTTATCGCTTCACAAATAAAATCAATTTGCTCCTCATCTAATTCTGTATGCATAGGTAATGATAAAACCTGGCCTGCAATTTTTTCACTTACCGGAAAATCTCCATCATTATATCCATAAATTTTATATGCAGCACTCAAGTGCAACGGCACAGGATAATAGATCATGGATGGAATTCCTTTTGATTGCAAAAAATCTTTCAATTCATCTCTCCCGGTCTCCACCTTAATTGTATATTGATGAAAAACATGTGTGGAGTTATTATTTCTTTTGGGAATTGTAATACCCGGCATATTTTTTAATCTTTCATCATACATACTTGCTGCAGCATTTCTTTTTTCATTGTAAGTATTAAGGTATTTCAATTTCACATTTAAAATTGCAGCCTGCATACTATCCAATCTTGAATTAACGCCTATACTATCATAATAATATTTTTTCGCAGAGCCATGATCGCAAATAATTTTAATTTTATTTGCAAGTACATCATCATTTGTAACTAAAGCTCCGCCGTCGCCATAAGCTCCAAGGTTTTTTGTAGGGTAAAAAGAAGTTGTTCCTATGTGTCCAATTGTTCCGGCTTTCTGTTTTCTCCCGTCACTAAAAGTATAATCACAACCAATTGCCTGGGCAGTATCTTCTATTACAAGCAAATTATTTTTTTCAGCAATACGCATCATTTTTTCCATATCTGCACTTTGCCCAAATAAATGCACAGGAATAATTGCTTTTGTTCTTGCAGTTATTTTTTCCTCAATCTTATCTACATCAATATTAAATGTATCAGGATCAACATCAATAAAAATTGGTTTTAATTTTAATAATGCAACAACTTCAACTGTTGCAACAAATGTGAACGGAATTGTAATTACTTCATCACTTTCATTTAAGTTATTAGCCATTAAAGCGATCTGAAGCGCATCTGTTCCATTTGCGCAGGGGATTACATGTTTCACCTGCAAATAATCCTGCAGATTTTTTGCAAAATTTTTTGTTGGGGTCCCATTAATAAATTGAGTTGAATCTATTACCTGCTGTACCTCAGTATTTATCTCCCCTCTAATTTTTTCATACTGGGTGGTCAGGTCAACCATCTGTATCTTTCTCATTCCATTGTAAATTTTACTATTTACGAAGCTTTTCGAAAGGCGCAAAGATAATGTACACAATCCGAAAGCGTTTGATAGAGATGAATCTTGTAAATTTGCGCCATTCATGAAAAAAAGCCTGTCTTTTGTTTTAGTCCTTTTTTTTGCTGTACTCCTGCATGCACAGATAAACCTCAAAGATTCTGTGGTGAAAGTGAATATTATACAGGTTGATCTTGGTATTGGTTTACCTCTTGGAAATATGGCAGAAACTTTTGGTGTCCATCAAACAGTTGGGGGAGGTTATCAATTTAAAAACAACAAAAATTTCCTAATAGGGTTTAACGGGAGTTATATATTTGGCAGCCATGTAAAAGATTCCTCTGTAAATTTTTTATTTACCCAAGGAGGAAGCGTAATAGGGACTGATGGTTATTTGTTTTCACCAATATTATTTGAACAAGGTTTTGATCTTAAATTTCAAATGGGGAAAATCACAAATATTTTAGCATTAAATCCAAATTCAGGTCTGGCGGTTTTAGGTGGTGTCGGATATTTACAGCATAATATTCTAATTTATATTGATGAAGCATATGTGCCGCAACTGAATAAAGAATACCGCAAGGGTTATGACAGGTTAACAAACGGGATAGCTTTAAATCAATATATTGGATATTATTTTTTCAGCAATAAAAATTTTGTGAATTTTAGGGCGGGATTTGATATTACAGAAGCATTTACCAAAAACCGAAGATATAATTTTGATACGCAGAGTATAGATGAAGAAAGTAAGTTTGATATGCTGGTTACTTTTAAAGCAACCTGGAATTTGTGCATCTTCGAAAAACCACAACGTAAATTTTATTATTGATATATGAAGGGTGTAGCATTAGGGTTTGCAGTTATTATTGGTATTATACTTTTCTTTTTACTGAATCCCCGTTTTCTTTATAATATTATTATTGCTCTGTATCATACCGCAATTAAAATATCTTCTTTGTGGAATAAAAAATCAAAACTGTGGGTAGGGGGAAGAAGAAATATTTTTCAGGAATTAGCAAATAACTTCAGCTTCCCTGATCATAAAAAAATATGGATACATTGTGCATCACTGGGAGAGTTTGAGCAAGGGAGACCTGTGATTGAAAAAATAAGGCAGAATTATCCTGAACATAAAATACTCTTAACTTTTTTTTCACCTTCAGGGTATGAAGTAAGAAAAAATTACGATGTAGCAGATCATGTTGCTTATCTGCCAATTGATACAAAAAAGAATGCAAGAAAATTTATTGAGATAATAAGACCCGATATCGCAATTTTTGTAAAGTATGAATTTTGGGTGCACTATATAGAAACATTATATAAGCAAAAAATTCCTGTGCTTCTTATTTCGGCCATCTTCACAAAAAAAATGATCTTCTTTAAATGGTATGGAAAATTATTCAGGAATTTATTGCGAAAATTCACTTTTATTTTTGTGCAGGAGGAAAACTCTTTTGACCTTTTAAAAAAGATAAAGCTTACTGAAGTTGAAATTGCTCATGATACCCGCTTCGACAGGGTGACAGCAATTGCTTCGGCACATGTGGAAAATCCAATACTCAAAAATTTTGCTGAAGGCTTTAATGTAATGGTTGCCGGCAGTACATGGGCTGCAGATGAAAAGTTATTGAAACATGCTTTTTACCATAATCTTGTATATAATAATTTCAAGTTAATTGTTGCGCCGCACAATGTCAGCAAAAAAGATATTCGCAAAGCATCAAAAAAATTTAAGAAATATTCTGTTTTATATTCGCAAATAGAAAATGTAGCAGATACAACGAATAACAGCCGTGTTTTAATTATAGATAATATAGGCATGTTATCGTCTTTGTATAAATATGCTGATGTATGTTATGTTGGCGGCGGGTTTAAAAAAGGCATTCATAATATTCTTGAAGCAGCGGTTTACGGTAAACCTATTTTTTTCGGACCGAAATATAAAAAAGCAGCAGAAGCTCATGGACTCATAAAAGCCGGCGCTGCATTTTCTGTTAGTGATGCTGACAACTTATTAAAAGATATGGAATTCCTTGGTGGCTTTGATGCTGTATATAAAGGCGCCTGCAGAAATGCAGCTAAATATGTTTCAGACAGATGCGGCGGGTCAGAAAAGGTGTTGGAAAAAATTAGAATTTATCTATAATTTATTAAGCAGAAAATTTTTCACTTATCACTTCATAAAATCTTTCCATACTCTCAGAATCTTTTTGCCAGTTATATTTTTTACTTAATTCGCTTTCAATATAAATCTTTACCTCATCCATACTTGTAAGATTATTAATATGGCGTATAGAAATATCAAATGCGTTATGATCACCCTTAAATAATTCACGGATAAAAAAGAATTTATCATTCAGATCAATTGACTGACGGAGGTCAACTGTCTTTGTTGTTTTTATTTTATGGGCAAGAGTTTTTTTATTTTTTGGTAATTTGTTGTGCAAAGCTGTGTTCATCTCAGTTTCCTCTTCATCATCATCAATCATTGCAAGCCGTTTTTTAGTTTCTGTAAAATTTATTACGGGCTCAGGTTTTTTTTCTTCTGTTTTATGAATCACTTCTTTCGGTTCAACTTTTACTTCAGGTGTTTTAATTTCCGGGGTTTTTATTTCAGGTATTTCTATTTTAGGAATTTCTATTTTGGGGTATTCATGTTTTATTACAGGTTCATTAATGAACTGAATATTTTTCTTTTCCTGTATTGTTATTGTAACATCTTCTCCCGATTGATATTCTGATAATAATTCATAAAATTGTTTTGTATAATCTTTCATGAGGTCAATATCAATTGCATTTATTTTCTGGTTGCTGTTTTTAAAATTGCGGAATAACCTGTTCATCTTATCCAGCAATATTTCCATTTCTGTAATTTTATTTTCCATTGTTGAGTTATTCAGTTATTGAGTTGATTAAGTTATTAAGCTTGTCTGCTTTCGCAGGTTTAAATTTTATCTGTTTTATCTTAGCAGCGGGTGTAAAATTATAACACCTGTAACAAATGTTTATTGAACCACATTTAAAAGGCGAACGCAGAGGCTGGATAGAAGTTATCACAGGCTCTATGTTTTCGGGAAAGACCGAAGAACTTATCCGCCGTTTAAAGAGAGTTAAAATTGCAAACCTGAAAGTAGAAATATTTAAGCCGGGTATAGATGTGCGGTATGATGAACAAAATATTGTTTCGCATGATGCAAGTTTAATTCAATCAACACCAGTGCATCATTCATCAAACATTTTATTGCTGAGTGGTGATGTGGAAGTTGTAGGCATTGACGAAGCGCAATTTTTTGATGAAGGAATTATTGATGTATGTAATAAACTTGCTATGCGGGGAACACGGGTAATTGTTGCCGGGCTTGATATGGATTACAAGGGTGTGCCTTTCGGGCCAATGCCGCAACTGCTTGCCATTGCAGATTATATTACAAAGGTGCATGCTATCTGCATGCAGTGCGGAGGTATCGCAACACATTCTTACAGAAAAATAAAAAGTGATGCGCAAATTTTATTGGGCGAAAAAAATGAATATGAACCCCGATGCCGCAGCTGCTTCGTTAAGGATAGTTAAGTGACAGAATTCTAACATGTATAATTTAAACACATCATTCAGGTTGTGTATATTTGTATTTCAAAATAGAATAAAACGAAATTATGAGAAATGTTTATTTACTTCTTTTGTCGGTATGCGCAATACAAATTGCTATTGCACAAACCCCGGCCACTCCGATGGAGAATAACCTGAATGTAGAGCGGGTTCAGGATCTGAAAACAGTTGATCAGGCTGATGTTGATATTATGAGAGCAAAAGCCGGTGATCGTGCACCTACATCTTACCGTGTTAATTTTTCTGAAGCCATTGATTATGTTTTAACGGGTGATGATGTATATGATGGATTTGCATTTGCAACACTATGGCCCGATTCAACAGTTAAAGTTGTTGACCCTGTTGGCGGCGATTACTTTTGGTTATTGCATGGTTATGCATCCACTTTTGATCCTATTTCTGTTTATATAGCAGAATATCTGAATGCTAATGAAACAATTATTGGCGACGCTGTTGATTTATTTAATGATGATCACGGATTTCAAATTGACTCTGTGCGGTTTCATTATTTTTACGACAGGTTAAATTCTGATTATGTTGATACTTTAAGAGTGTATGTAATGTCTCCAAACTCAACTGTATTTGCTGAAGGTTTTTATTTTGATCAGGACCTGAGCGGAACATTTGAAGAAGGTGTTGATATTAGCCTGATCTTAAACAAATATAATTCATCACAAAACCGTCCTAACGGAAGTTATACAGAGTATATGTTTCTGCTGGATGATGATGATACTGCAAGTTTTAATTCCGATTCCAGAACTATTCCATTAGATATCTTTATACCTGATGGAAGTGCTGACCATACTGTAGGAATTGCTTTTGAATACAATCCGGGCCAGCCATATTCATTTGGAGATACATTATATGATCTTTCCGATCCTCCGCTGGAAGTAGCTAATGACCTTAACGCATTTACACTATTATGCTATGAAGAACAAGTGGGTTTATTCCCTGTTTCATGGACTGAAGCCACAAACAACCAGGCTGGTATAGCAACATGGGAAGTTCGTTATGATCTTTCACCCGGAAATTGGAATGGATATTATATTTCAACATTTGCTTATGATGACGCTTTTTCACTTGAGCATGCTTATGTTGATTGGTATGTAGCCCCTGTTGGTTCATACTTCGTTTCAAGCGAGCCTTCACCTTGCGAAGACCTTACAATTAACTTTACAGATTTGTCAAATTTTATTGACAACCCGGATGATGCTACCTATTTCTGGGATTTTGGTGATGGATTAACTTCCTTTGAACAGGATCCTACACATGTGTATGATTCACCGGGTACCAAAAATGTTTGTCTTATAGCAACTGAAGGATCTGAATCTTATCAATTTTGTAAAAATGTAGTAGTTGATGTTTGTGATGCAATTAATAATATTGATAATCTTACTTCTTTCACAGTATATCCTGTGCCTGCAACTGATGTTTTAAATATGGATGTTCGTTTCAGCACTCCTGAAAATATAAGCATCTCTATTTCTAATATACAGGGACAAGTAGTTTATACAGAAACACTCAACAGCGTTTCAAATTATACAGGAACTGTTGATGTTTCAGCTTTGGCAGATGGTATATACACAGTACAAATTAGCACCAATACTCAAATAGCTACAAAGAGTTTTGTTATAGCGAAATAAATAAATTTAGATAATTTAAAAATATAACCCGGCTTGCAAATACGCAAGCCGGGTTTTTAATTTTTATAAGCATGTATATTCTATACCTTTAATTAAAATTCCGGCAATGCTTAAACCTGTGCTTCTTTTCTCTTTCTTTTTTATTGCAGGTTTTGTGTGTGCGCAGGTATTAACGGAGCCAAGTATAGTTTGGCAAAGGTGTTATGGAGGAAGTGGGACTGATCATTTTAGAGATGCAATTGTAACTTCTGATGGTGGTGTAATTGCGATTGCTGAGTTTGGCAGCAATGATGGATTTCTTTCCGAGCAGGATAGTTTATATTACCCTGCTACTTTAATGAAATTTGATGCAGAAATGAATTTAGAATGGGTTAGAAATTATGGCGGTACTACAGAAGGATGCGGATTTATTAAAATATTTGAAAAAAGTAACGGCAATTTTATTATTGCCGGTGTGTCAAGTGATACAGATGGAGATTTTCCAATTAATTATGGGTCCATAGATATTATACTAATAGAAGTTGAAAATGATGGTGATAAAATATGGGCAAAAAATTTTGGAAGTCCGGGTACAGAAGATTTAGATAGTTTCATCCCAACATTAGATGGCGGATATTTATTAACGGCTTCAAGCAATTTTAGTGGAAATGACATACCTTATCATTATGGTGAAAGCTTTACAAACGATGCAATTATTTTTAAGACTGATAGCGCTGGCAATTTAAGTTGGGTAAAAGTTTTAGGGGGTAGTAATTCTGAGAGTTTTCTTGGGGATCCGGTTGAAATTAAAAGAGGCATGTATATTTTAAATTTAGGCAGTGCATCAGATGACTATGATCTTGAAGTTAGTCCAATGTCCGGAGTTAAGAGATGGGTTTTTGAAATAGATAGTGTGGGTAACATTACTAAGGAAAATTTCATTTCTGCATTTTTAGATATAAAAAATGGTGATTTGGCAACAGTCTATAAAAATAAAAGGATAGAAATAATTGGTATTGGCAATGCAGCTTCCCCAACATTCCCCTCTCCGTCTGGTCATTTAATAGAAGAAGGAGCAATTGGTTTTATTGATACCGGCTCACTCGAATTAGTAGATTTAAAGAAATGGGGAGGTAGTAATTATGATGCATTTAAAAAATATTGTATAGATGAAAATGGAAATTATTATTTTTTAGGTATCAGCAAATCGTACGATTTTGATTTACCGGATAATTATGATGATGGAGAAGATTTTGATTATTGGTTAATGTCAACCGACAGCAATTTTAATTTATTATGGAGCCGAAATTTTGGTGGCGGTGACGATTGTGGAGATTTAGGTTGTTCGGGTTTCTGGGGTAATATTGTTTATAAGAATAACATATTATATGCTTTCATAAAAAATGTTGTACCAGAAACATTTCCGGATTCTGATATTAATTGTGGTCATCCAAGTGGCGCAGTTGGTTTTGGTTTTACAGATGCATGGATCGTTGCTTTCGATCTAACGACAGCTTTAAATAATACAAATCCACCAAATAATTATTTCTCCATTTATCCTGTTCCGGCAAATGATATATTAAATGTTGATGTGCGCTTCTGCACACCTGAAAATATAAATGTATCCGTTTCAAATCTGGGTGGCCAGGTAGTTTATGCAGAATCCATGAACAATACTTTTAATTATACGGAAGCTGTTAATGTCTCTTCCCTGCCCGCCGGAATGTACATTGTGCAATTAAGAAGCAATGAACAAATAACTACTAAGAGTTTTGTTATTGCCAGGTAAATAAGATCAACCCTCTTTGGTTTTTTTATTTGATGAGCTGCTGCCGTACCCTCATCAACTCTTTTAACTTCTCGCAATAACTTTATATGCGTAAATAAAGGCCGGAAGACAATTTCATTCTATGGGATGGTGTCTCCCGCAACAGGGAAGAACTTTTTTGCAACAGGGAAGAGGGTTCATGCAACCCGAACCCTGTTTTATGCACTATGTAAGGAGATAGCTGCAACAGGGAAGGACTTTCAGTAAAGGCGGCAGGCGTTAGGGGCAACAGGGAACATGTTTCAGGCAACACCAAAGGTGCTTAAAACAACAGGGACATATCTGAAATGACAAAAATACGGGCTGCCCATCGCATTGAAGCAACGTCCGTAACCTTTTGACAGTTATAATATTGAATGTAAAGTATTCATCACCAATAAATATATTTAAATGCGTATTATTACACAGGAAGAGAAGCATGCCCTCATGCCTAAAAGAGGAAAAACCAGTTATCTGCGCCTTCAAATTGAAAACCTGAACCCCGGAGAAATACTGCAGGTTGACAGGGCAGATTGTCCCGGCAAAAGGGGGCCATATTACATCGTGGTGCGGCTGAATAACGGCAAAAGAAAATATGTGCTCAGCAAAATAACAAAAGGCACTGGCTGGATAATAGAACGCATAACCTGATAATAAAAAAAGGCATCGTTTTCACAATGCCCTCAATTATATAGAAACTTTAGTAGTCTTATTTCATTAAAATAACATTTGCAGTTTTGCGTATCTCCACTTGTTTTATTGAGTCATAAGCCTCTATTAAAACAAGGTATGTTCCTATTTCCTGCATTTTGCCGTTAACTGTCCCATCCCAGCCCTGCTCACCTGCCGACCAGTCGTAAACCAAGGCTCCCCACCTGTTGTAAACCTGGAAATCAATCAATACACCCAATCCTTCTACGTTCGGCAGGTACTTATCATTTACTCCATCATAATTTGGAGTGAAGATATTGGGGTTTTGAATAAATGCCGGGTCAATAACAAATACTGTAACGGAATCCCAGTTCACACATCCGAATTCATCAGTTCCCGTAAGTAAATAGGTAATAGTATCATCCGGAGTTGCAATAGGATTATCGGCAGTGGAATCGCTCAGTGTTTCTCCCGGCACCCAGAGATACGTTTCCCCGCCATTCGCAAATAACTGGGTGAAAGTACCCAGTGCCATTATTTTATCAGGTCCTGCATCAATATCAGGTCTTGGTTTCCGGTCTATATAAACAACGTCCGTATCAGGACAGCCAATATCATCATACGCTATCAGGAAATAATACATATCCGTAGGCGGATTGTTCAATGCAGTATTTGGGTCAGTTTGATCTTCAAGATAAACCGGGGGCTGCCATAAATAAGTTACCCCACCACTTCCCATAAGATTAAGTGTATCATCAGGGCAAATAAGTGTATCAGGACCTGCATTGGCATTGCCCTGAACATTATGTACTATGATCGTAATTGTGTCGAGTAATTCACCGCATTCACTGAGTCCATGTACTATGTAAGTAGTGGTTGTATCAGGGAAAGCAAATACTATCGCACCTGTATCGGCACTTAATCCAAAAGATGGTGTCCATGTCCATTCATATTCTTCTGCGTTCAAAATTTCCAAAGTGAGCGTATCTAATTCGCATTTTTCAACAATACCTGATGTGTCAATTTGAGTTCCATCTGCTGACACACCAACAAATCCTCCTGTAAGAGTAGCTTCAAGAGCTACCTGCAGATCAGAAGGATCAAGCACATGTGCAAAATATATAGTTTCGCATTCGCCGGCAGCTATGTCAAGCTGAAAAGATATTTGTATAGCACAATCGCACCAGGTTGAGCCTTCGTCGGAGTAGCCTTCACCTGCATCACCCATCCAACCTCCCTCAGGGGTAGCTGGTGAGATGAAAAAATTGCCAAAGCTTACTCTTGCTCTCTCGTCAATAGCGCCAATGCCTAAATAACATCCACATACATCGCCAATTGCACTAACAAGTGCTGTATCATCAGTAGGAGGGTTATAAATTATTTCATTAGTTGTTCCAAAACTTCCGCAATGGTCAAGATCCTGATCAGGGTCAACATTGCGCATGTAATACAGATCATCTATGTCTGTGTCCCCGTTATTACATATCTCAACTCCCGTTAAAAAGAATAATGCTCCATTGGGAAAAGTAGTTTTTTGAGTGATAGCCTAATTATTATATCCGTCTTCAAGGTTGCCTTCCCAAACCCCCTGCTTATATCCTAAAACTTCATTGTATTCTGTAACATCTCAATCAATATCAGGCCCA
>JACMJP010000096.1 GCA_014380545.1 Chitinophagales bacterium
CATTGAATGCAATGGGCATATATTTTTTTTGCACGAAACCAATCCCGTGTTCTGCTGAAATTGTACCGCCAAGTGAAACAACAAATTCAAAAATTTCTTTTATTGCAATGGGTAATTTTTCATTCCATATTTCATCATTCAGATCACCCTTAATAATATTTACATGCAAGTTTCCATCGCCTGCATGCCCGTAACACACACTTTTAAATCCGTAATTATTTCCGATTGTTTTTACACCGGCAAGTAATTTTGGTAATTCAGCTCTCGGCACTACGGTATCTTCTTCTTTATACATTGAATTTGATTTTACTGCTTCACCCACTTTTCTGCGCATCTTCCACAGTTCATTTTTTTGCCTTTCATTTTCTGCAAATAAAATTTCACCGCATTCATACTGTTCCATCACCCCGGAAATTATTTCGCAATCATGCATAAGCATATCTAAATTATTTCCGTCCACTTCAACCAATAAAATTGCATGTGTGTCATCAGAAATTGTAAGATTAACATCGTCAATATATTTCACTGCCCAGTCAATGGCATCCCTTTCAAGAAATTCCATTGCGCTCGGAGTTATGCCTGCCATGAAAACTGCACCCACTGCCTCGCATGCTTTTATTGCAGATGGAAAAGAAATAAGCATTAAGAGATCATGCTGCGGATGCGGAATAAGTTTTAAAACAATTTTGGTGATGATGCCCAGCGTTCCCTCACTTCCAACAAGCAATTGTGTGAGGTTATATCCTGTAGCATTTTTTAAAACATTAGCTCCTGTCCAGATTATTTCTCCTGTAGGCAGAACTACTTCAAGATTTAAAACATAATCTTTTACAACTCCATATTTGACCGCCTTTGGTCCGCCACTGTTTTCTGCTACATTGCCACCTATAAAACAGGAGCCACGGCTTGAAGGATCAGGCGGATAAAACAATCCTTTTTCTTTTACTGCATCTTGTAATATTTGTGTAATAACTCCCGGCTCAACAGTTACCTGCAGGTTTCTTTCGTCAATAAAAAGAATTTTATTAAACCGCTCCATACTCAGCGCAATGCCGCCATGAATTGGCAATGCGCCACCACTTAGCCCTGTTCTGGCACCCTGCGGTGTAACTGGAATTTTAGATGAATTAGCAAGTTTTAAAATTGCAGATATTTCTTCTGCAGTGCGGGGCTTTACTATTACTTCCGGATTATAATGCAGGTCCTCAGTTTCATCATGGCTATAGTGGAAAATATTTTCTGCATCATAAAAAACAAATTGATCTCCTGTTATGCTTTTTAATGCTTCTGTTAACTGTTCATCAATCTTTCCGTAATAACCCGTCATTTAGAAAAAACACTTTTTTAATGAAAATGAAATTATTTACTGACACAAAGATGGTAAAAAGACCCTGACAGCATCAAAAATTATAGTAGATTTGTAATCTCAAAAAAAATCATTAACCAATAGCTTATGAAAAATTTATACTCTTTAGCATTTGTTGCAGCATTTTTATTATTTGCGGGCAACACATCTTTTGCCCAGGCAAAAAGATATCCTCTGTTTGAACACTTTACTCAGGCTTCATGCGGACCTTGTGCTGCTCAGAATCCTTATTTTCAGGCAGTATATTATGCCAATGAAACCAACGTTCATCATTTAGCTTATCATACTTCATGGCCGGGAGTTGACCCGATGTATGATTTTAATGCAAGTGAAAGTGATGCAATGGTAAGTTATTATGGAGTTGTAGGAGTTCCGGATATTTATGCTGATGGAATAAGCTATGCAAGCCCTGTAAATATTACTCAGGATGTTGTTAATGA
>JACMJP010000097.1 GCA_014380545.1 Chitinophagales bacterium
TTATATTGCAACGCCACCCTTATTTCTTGTGAAAAAAGGAAAAGAACAGATTTATTGCTGGACAGATGATGAACGCAAAGCAGCGCAAGTAGAACTTGCAAAGGGCGGCAATGTGGATTCAGTGAATGTGCAGCGATATAAAGGTTTGGGAGAAATGAATGCAGACCAACTATGGGATACCACAATGAATCCAGAAACAAGAACATTAAGAAGAGTTACAATAGACAGCGCTGCAGAAGCCGATCGTATTTTCAGTATGCTTATGGGTGATGAAGTTCCGCCTAGAAGAGAGTTTATTGAAGCAAATGCAAAGTATGCGAATCTGGATGTGTGATGTTAAGAATGTTGAGTAAAAATATTTATAGCAGGCTTTTCGGAGCCTGTTTTTTATTTATGGATTTTGTATAAAGACAAGCTAAAGTCAATACCATAAACAGCGGGCTTTTACCTGCAATCCGGGGTATTAATACCCCTGCAACTTAATTTCTTATAATGTATAATCATTGGAAACAGGATACTGTGGATGTTTAATTACTGCCTGTTTTGGGGGTATAGAGTTTGTTCCAATATGTAAATTCAAAACCTTAAATTAAATTATGATTATGAAAAAGTATTTTATTATTGCCTGTGTTTTAATGCTTTCATCAGTTTTGAAAGCTCAAATGAATTTCGGAATTAAGGGCGGCTTAAATTTTACAACGCTTAATAGTAAAGATGACGTTTCTGATTACAACTTTCTGCCATCCTATTATGCAGGTGTATTGGCACACATGCATATTAGTGAAGATTTCGCTTTTCAACCTGAACTGTTGTTCTCAGCACAGGGAGCAAAATATGATATATTAGGTGAAAAAGCTACGATCAATCTTGGATATATTAATTTACCATTGTTATTTCAGTTTATGTTTTTAGAGGGTTTAAGATTGGAATCCGGACCGCAAGCTGGTCTGTTAATTATGGCAGATTCAAAATTTCTTGGAACAACTACCGACATTAAAGACGATCTGAACGCTTTGGATCTTTCATGGGTGTTTGGGGTGGGTTATGTTACAGATTCAGGCTTAGGCATAGATCTGCGGTATAATACCGGCCTTACAAACATTAGTGAAGTAGAACCTCCCACAATAAAAAACAGTGTTATTGCACTTGGACTGTTTTTCCAGTTTAGCGGAGCAGGAGATTAAAAAGAAAAGAAATTCTTAGTACAGCCCCGCTATGCGGGGTTTTTTTATATTATTGTTTTGAGGCACTTAATTTTTAATTTGTTTTATTTTATTTCCCATATTGAAGCATAACAACACCTGATGAAAATATTTTACTTTCTATAAGAAGGAGATCTTTTTTATCATTTATATTTTTAAATAATGGAATGCCTTTACCGAGAAGAACCGGGTTTACAAAAAGCCAGTATTCGTCTATTAAATTGTTTTGGGTTAGCGGGTAAGAGGCAGAAGGGCTTCCGAAAATTACGATGTTCTTTCCGGGTTGCTGTTTTAATTTTTTAATTTCTTCCGGAATATGATCGCTTATAATTTGTGTGTTATCAATGTTGCTGCCTTTCATAGTTTTTGAAATTACAACTTTGAGCACACTATTATACCAGGCTGAATGTTGCTTATCATGCTTTGACGCATTTGGCTGTTCGCCGGCAGTGGGCCAATAGGTATTCATCATGTCATAAGTTACCCTGCCATATAAAGCAGTATCTGCCTCGTCTGTTTGTTTGCCTGCATAATCAAACATATCATCGTCAGCATTAATCCAGTCCATTTCTCCATTTGGCCCGGCAACAAATCCATCTAAAGATGTATGCATGAATAAAATTAATTTTCTCATTTTGTAAGTTTTTTTTTGGTAAAAATAATAATATGCTAATTATTTGCACCCGGGTATTTAATTAAAAGGGGTTGGAGGCATGCCAACCCCGGGCAAAAAAGTTATTTGTATCTTTAAAAGAGATACTTATAACTATGAAAAAAACACTGCTCATATTATTATTTTATCCTGCATTTCTTTTTTCTCAAAACCAAGCTAATAATTGGTTTTTTGGTGATTCTCTAATGCTCAATTTTAATGATGGTGTAATTACAGCAGAACAATTATTTTCAGAAAATTTAATTATGATGAAAGAAGCAAGCGCTTCTATTTCTGATGCTGAAGGAAATTTATTGTTCTATACTGACGGAAAATACGTTTGGAATAAGCTACATCAGGTTATGGAAAACGGATGTTGTATGCTCATTGGTAAATACTACGATCTTTTTGCCAGTGGTATCACACAAGGAGTGGTTATACTGCCATCACCCGCTTCTGAAAATAATTTCTATATTTTTGTTATAGGCGAAGAGAATTTTTATTATTCCCTTGTTGATATGACTGCTAATGATGGATTGGGGGCGGTAGTTGAGGGTAAAAAGAATGTTGAGCTGATTTCAGATACGTATTTTTTTGAAAAAATGCATGCAGTAAAACATGCAAACGGAAGAGACTGGTGGTTGCTTGTACATGAAAAATTAGCTCCCATACCTGATGATTCCACAAATACATTCTTCCGGTTTTTAATTACACCTGAAGGTATTTCTGATCCTTATATTCACAATGCGGGTACGAAATGGGGTGATGTAGCAACATCGGGTCAAATGCTTTTTTCACCCCAGGGCGACAGGCTTGTATTTCCGCAGGAAAATTATTTTGAAGTATTTGACTTCGACAGGTGTGAAGGCTTATTATCAAATCCCATCAAAATAACTCTTGAGGATGATAATTTTAAAAGTTACGGACTTTCTTTCAGTCCTGATGGCAGCAAAGTTTACATATCAAGTGTTAGAGAAGATGGTGAGATCTTACAGTACTGTTTTAACTGTGAAGTTCCTCTTGCTGATACAGAAAAACTGATCTATTTTTTGCCAGGGAATAATTATGTAATTGGTCAGCATCAGCTTGCTAATGATGGAAAAATTTATGTATCTATTGTATACAACTCAGGAGGTTATCATGAAAATTTTTCAGTTGAGAATATGAACCTCTGTGTTATTAATAATCCAAATGAAGAAGGATTAGCCTGTGATTTTGATACATCTACAATTTGGTTGGGAGGCAGAAGAGTTATATGTGGTCTCCCTAACTTTGCCAATTACTCCCTGGGTGCATTAGTAGGCAGCGAATGCGATACTTTAGATGTAAGCATAAATAATACAATACACAAAAACGAAATAACTCTTTACCCCAACCCTGCAACAGATCATTTATTTATAAATACAAATAACATTCATTATGCATCACTCATTATTCATATAACAGATGCAGCAGGAAAAAACATACTTGCACAAAATATAACTTCAAATAATACCAAAATAAATATCACCCAGCTCAGTAAAGGAATTTATTTTGTAAGTATTAAACAGGATGCGGAAGTTGTTTTTAAAGAAAGTTTTGTAAAGCAATAGAGAGCCTCTCCGCTGTAGTCTGCATACTGCAAACCTCAAATTTATTTATTAAAAACTGGCAGGGAAGCCACCCCCGTGGCAAACAAACCTGCTAAAACTCCCTCCAACACCTCCGGCTTTGCCATAGTTTAAGCTATAAAACCTTCCTTTAAGCCCATTTATCACTTGGACAATTTTCAACTGACATGGTTTTTAAAAATGAATGAAAGAAGTTTTTAGTGAAAAAATGAACGGCAATAATGTGTTGTTTAATGGAATTTACAACATGTTTTGCCGTTTTTTTAGGGTGTGATTAAA
>JACMJP010000098.1 GCA_014380545.1 Chitinophagales bacterium
AACTGACGTAAATTATGATACCTGGAAAGATAATTTATCAGAATTGTATTTCAGAACAAAAAATTATGATGCAGCTTTAAAACTTGCTGAAGAAGTATTTGCTGTTAGAAAAGAAATGTATAAAGAAAATGATCCCATGTTATTGGCAAGCTATGGAAGACTCAGTGAAATATATGAAGCAAAAGGAGATATTGAAAAAGCATACACTTATTTAAAAAAAGATATGGATGCACGAGTTTCGAAAATACAATCTGACTTCAGCATCATGAATCAAAATGAAAAAGAACAATATCTTTCAACCTTTCGCTATCGTTTTGATGAATTTAATTTTTTTGCTTTTCAACATGCCGCCACGATTCCGGCTATTGCTCAGGATGTAATGAATTACCAGCTTGCCAATAAATCAATGTTATTGTATTCCGTATCTGCTGCAAGAACAACATTTGCAAATAATTCAGATAAGGCATTAAAACAACTTTATCAAACATGGCTTGAAAAAAAACAATTCATCAATAAACTGGAAACACTTTCTGAAGAAGAACTAAATAACAACAATTACAATATAAATACACTGCAGGAGGAAACGGAAAACATAGAAAAAGAATTGTTTCTTAAGACCGGAAATAATTTAAATACTTCAAACACCATTTCATGGAATACAATTAAAAGCAAACTGCAACCCGGGGAAGCGGTAATTGAATTTATTACTATTCCTGATTACGACGACACTTGTGCAAATTATAATAAATATGCTGCTGTGCTATTGAAATACAATACTGCACCAGAATTTATTATTCTGTGCAGGGAAGATAGTTTATTGTATTACATGCAAAAGAAAACGAATGAAAAAGACCAGCAATACATAAGTCGCATTTATGGTTATGCCGAATTTGAGGAAGATGCATTAATGTATTCAGGGCAAAATATTTATAAATTGATATGGCAACCTTTGGAAAGTAAATTAAATGATATTAAAAAAATATTTGTAACGCAATCCGGATTACTTCATAAAATAAATTTTTCGGCTATTCCTGTTTCACCCGTAAAATGCCTTGCAGATAATTATCAAATTATACATATAGCATCTTCAAAAATAATTGCTGACGGAGTTAGTAATGTAACGTTAAATGCAAAAGACACAATTGTTCTTTTCGGTGGCATTGATTATAATGCGACAGACGAAAAATTATTTGCCGTTTCAAAAAAGATAACCACTGATTTAACTACTATCTCACCTGTTGAATTTTCTTCAGTGGATACAACTGCAGTAAGAGGCGGAAGCTGGAAATATCTTCCGGGCACTTTGCAGGAAATAAATACCATAGCATCGGCAATGAAAGAAAATAAAATTACTGTGCTGAGTTATACGGGGGAAAATGCATCAGAAGATATTTTTAAAAACAAAGCTTCAACTTATGATGTGCTGCATATAGCAACGCATGGTTTTTTTGTAAATGATTTGCCGTCAACTGTTGTAAAAAATAAATCTGCATCAACAGATTATACTTTATATAATTCAGGAATTTTATTAGCCGGCGGCAACAGGAGCTGGCAGGGCGAGACAATTAAAAACAATTTGCAGGATGGTATTCTTACAGCTGCGGAAGTAAATAACATGGATTTAAGCAATTGTAAATTAGTAGTGCTATCTGCATGTGAAACAGGTCTTGGCACAATTCAAAATGACGAAGGCGTTTTTGGATTACAAAGGGCTTTTAAACTTGCCGGTGCCGAAAATATCATTATGAGTTTATGGCAGGTGAGTGATAAGGAAACTGCATTATTTATGCAGACATTGTACAAAAACTGGAGTAGTGGAATTTCTTTACAGGAAGCATTTATAAAAACACAAAATACTTTGCGTATTCAATACGGACCTTATTACTGGGCGGCATTTGTATTAGTGGAATAAGTTATCTTAAAAGAGTTATGGTTCCGGTTTTGGTTTCTATTATTTTATTACTATAATATTGTAATACATAAACAAAACTTCCTATTGGCAGCTTATTATTTTTATAATTTCCATCCCATTTAAAATTCGGGTCATTTGAATAAAAAACATTTTCTCCCCATCGGTTATAAATATTTATGGAATGCATTTGAAGCTGGTCAATAAATTCAATTTGAAAGTAATCATTCATTCCATCATTGTTTGGACTAAAAGCATTAGCAACATAAAAATCACTACAGGAAAAAACATTAATGGTATCACTTAAAATAGTGCAGGGTAATTTTGATGATACCCAATAATTTCCTGCATTAATAATTTCAATAGTGCTTGTAGTATCTCCGGTATTCCAGAAATAATTAGGTAATCCATCTCCTGCATCCAGCACTAAATAATCGTTTCCTGATTCGGGGCAAATTCTTTTATCCCCGCCAAGATCAATAGATTCATTTTCATATAAATTTTCTATGACGATAAATGAATCTATAATAATTCCGCAATTAGTGTTTACTTCAACCCAGTATTGTCCGGCGTCATTAGTAAATATATTATCATTTATTTCCCCTGTATTCCATAAATAAGAATTAGCACCTGCGGGGGCAGTTAATAAAATGCCATTGTTGTCGCACAAAACCGTATCTGTTATATTATTAGAAAGGTTTGCAGGAACTACAAACACATCATCAATAAAAAGATATGCATATTTAATGGGGTTATCAGGCAAATAATCAATTATTGGAATATAATTTACTTCACTATCAGGAATGAAATTACCTATTGTTATCCATTTTTCATTTCCTGTTGCTTCATAAAACCAATTTAATTTATACCACTTAGAAGTATCAGTGAAATAATTTCCGAATACATTTTTAAGCTGAGGATCTGCATTAATTCTATCTGCTGTCCAGGCTATGAATGGTCGGGTATCTGAGAAATAAATCCCGAGTGCATCTGTAGAATAATTTAGGGACTCACCATTGTCTAAAACAGTATTTCTCTGCGCAGGATTAACTGATATTTCAATTGTATAACATTGCCCTGCTTCAAGGGGGGATAAAAGTTGCTGTTGTATATATTCTCTGTATTCTATTGTATCATCCGCATCGGTGCCTTCTACATATTGAAGTATGCCTATATAAGCATTACCGGTTTTTGCGGGTTGATAATCGGTTACAAAATTATACGGGATTCCTGTAGAACCTGCAGTTGAACATGCATTAAAATAGTCTGTAGTGCCTGTCGTCGGAACCATCCACTCATTTACAAAGGGGAAATAAGTTTCTGAATTTGCAACACAGCCCGGTACATCAGGACACTGTTCATATTCTTCAAAACTGTAATTTGAAATTAAATTGATCTGACAAAAACAATTTGATAAATGTATAATTTGAAATAATATAAACAAAATGTGTTTCATAGATAGCTTAAAGCTAAATTAATTTAAATATGATTACAGTATTTGATAAAGATTATTTTTTACTTCTTTATGACGGCTGGTTTTTTCAGAATTATTTCCTTATCTTACTTAAGTGGTGGGAATGATTGATTCAATTTTCTTCAATTCACTCTTAGATGACATTTATATTGTGAATGAAAAATAATAATTTATCTTTAATAAAATTTTGCAAGAATGAAAATACTAAAATCTATATTCTCCTTATTTGTTTATTGCAAACTGTTAGTTTGTTTTCTCAAAATATAAATGCAATAGTGATACAGAAGCCTGAAGTTATTGTCGAAGAGAATTCATATGCTGTAACAGATACAACTGTTTTTATGATGGTTGAAAAAATGCCTGAGTTCCCGGGAGGAATTGAAACAATGTATAAATGGCTAGCAGAAAATATTCAATATCCTGATTCAGCAAGAAAAAATAATATTGAAGGAAAAGTATATGCAAAATTTATTGTAGAAAGAAATGGATCTATAAATGAAGTAACCATAATGCGGGGAATAGGTTATGGTTGCGATGAAGAAGTTATAAATAAATTAAAACAAATGCCTGCATGGAATCCAGGGTTACAACAGGGAAAACCTGTAAGAACATCTTATACATTGCCGGTTGCGTTTTCGCTTGGGGAAGAAAAGAAAAACGAAGATGAAAAAAAACAATTCCAGATAGTGGAACAAATGCCTGAATTCCCTGGTGGAGAAAAAGCATTGTATGAATTCCTTGGTAAAAATGTAAAATATCCCAAAGAAGCAATCAAAAATGGAATTGAATGTAAGGTATATATTCAGTTTATTGTTGAAAAAGATGGATCAATCAGTAATGCAAAAATTAAAAGAGGTGTGAATGAACTTCTGGATAATGAAGCATTGAGAGCAATAAACGCAATGCCCAAATGGAAGCCCGGAATGCAAAAAGGTAAAACTGTGAGAGTGACATATACTCTACCTGTCCAATTTAAATTAAATACAGCTAAAGAATCAAGGAAAAAGAATAATAAATAATTACAAGTAATCGTCCTTAAACCAGTAACATAAAAATAATAACCTTTATTAAGAAATGTTTTAGTTTCAAAGATTAATGGATATTTTTTGTAAATTCGTTCGAGTAAATAAATATGCTCATATCACTAAATTCCTGCATATGAAAAATATTATACTGATTTTATTAATATCCTTTCCCCTCTTTCAAAATAAAATATTCTCTCAACCTCAAATAGCTCTGGAATTTCATGCTTCGGGTTTTGATGAGCCTGTTGGAATTGTGTCGGCAGGAGATGAAAGACTGTTTATTGTTGAACGAAAGGGAAAAATAAAAATATTGTATCCTGATGGGACTAATTCCGTTTTTCTTGATATTTCTGCATTGGTTGAATCGGGATTTGTTGAACAGGGTTTACTAGGTTTGGCATTTCATCCCGACTATTTTACGAACGGATATTTTTATGTAAACTATATTAATCTTGACGACGATACAAGAATATCCCGGTTTCATGTTTCAGTATCAGATTCCAATGTCGCAGATACATCTTCCGAATTCAATATATTGGCAATTGAACAACCTGCATTAAATCATAATGGGGGTGATTTACACTTCGGACCAGATGGATATTTATATTGCGCACTTGGCAATGGCGGGGGTCCTTCAAATAGCAATGCACAGGATACAACAAATTTGCTGGGTAAAATTTTAAGAATAGATGTTGATATTGCAACTCCATATGCTGCCCCTTCTGAAAACCCGTTTTTTGATGGTGCAGGAAAAGATGAACTATGGAATTTCGGTTTGCGGAATCCATGGCGTTTTAGTTTTGATCGTTTAACCGGCGACATGTTCATTGCAGATGTTGGCGGTGCATTACATGAAGAAATTAATTTTCAGCCCGCTTCATCAACTGGCGGGGAAAATTATGGATGGAATTGTTATGAAGGAAATTTGCTTGTAAATCCTTCATTGTGTTTAGCTGGCTCAACGCTCACTTTTCCGGTTTTTGATTATCTGCATGATAATGCAATAGGCGGATTCGCTGTTACCGGCGGTTATGTGTACCGTGGAAATGACTACCCGGGGATGAATGGTTATTATATTTTTTGTGATTATATAAGTGGTAATTTCTGGAGCATGCGACAAATTACTGCAGATAGTTTTAGTACAAATTTTCACGGATATCTGGAAGACAGGATTGCATCATTTGGCGAAAACAATAACGGTGAATTATTTGCCTGCGAAAAAACAACAGGAAATATTTATAAAATAATTGATCAATGTTCAAATTTTAATCTTTCATTTACAGTAACCCATGCATCCGCTGCCACTATAAATAATGGTGCTGTGGATCTTACAATCAATAATGGAACTGCACCTTTTAGTATTGTATGGAGCAATGGTGCAACAACTGAGGATATAACCGGGCTTGCTGCAGGAAATTATACTGCAACGGTTATTGATGCAAACGGATGTTTAGCGACAGGTATGGCAACCCTAATAAATAATTGCAGTGAAGCAACAGGTATAACCATTAGTTCAATTACTACTTCATCTGTAACAATTAATTGGAATGATACGGGTGCACCAAACTATAAGGTATTATATTTTAAAGCAGGTTCCGCTCCCTCATTAATAAATACAACATCAGCAAGTGTAACATTAACAGGTTTAACACCTGCAAGTAATTATGTTTTCAAAATTCGAAATAAGTGTCCGGGTGCTCCCGGAAATTTTACTGCAGGCGGAAATTTTACGACGTTACCTGCAAGAGAAAATAGTTTTGTTGAATCAGAAGTGCATATTTATCCGAATCCAAATACCGGAAGTTTTAAAATTTCAAATCATATGCTGGTAAAAACTTTCTCTGTTTATGATGTTACAGGAAATTATTTACAATCATCTGCAGCCGAAAGCGAAAATATTGATTTAAGCAATTACAATAATGGAATATATTTAATGAGCTTTGAATTACAAAATGGAATTGTAATAAATGAGAAAGTGATTATTCAACATTAACCAATCAAAGCCTTATTCTCCATTCCACAGGATAATAATTATTTACCCTGTTCTCCAATATTTTAATCCAGCCGAGATTTCTATTTTCATATTTAATTAAACACCATCCCCTTTCAGTTGTCGAATTCAGTAACCAAAAGGGCACTTCCTGTTTTCTTAAATATTGCACTGCAGTTTCTTTATCCACTTCAATTGAAGGAATATTTTCATGTATTATTTCACTCAATGCTAACTCATGAGAAGGAATAAAATCTTTTCCTTTTATTTCGCCGCAATAAATCCCGGCTTTAATAACCCTTAATGCAGAATACAAATATTGAATTTCAGTGAAAATATTTTTAGGATAAGCAGTAATAAAATTTTTATTTGCTACAATTTCATAAGCCTCAGGATTCCGAATATAGTTATCAGGTTTTATAGTATCAGCTTTCGCAAAATCTCTCTCTTTTAAAACAATTTCTGCTGAAATCTTTTCATTCGTATTACTTACCTTTCTTAATACACTTAAAAAAAAACCTTCACCATCCAATTTATCAGGATAAAACCGAAACCCAAAATCATTTTTCACAATATTCCAATCATCTAGTATTTCCAAATCAGCAACCCTCAATCCAAAATCCTCAATCAAATATTTCACTATCAACTCATCTTCTTCAATACTATAGCTGCAGGTAGCATAAATCAAGAAACCGTTTTCTTTTAATGCCGGAAGAATATCCTCCAAAATTCTTTTTTGCCTTTTGCTGCATAGTAAAACATTTTCTTCACTCCACTCATCCATTGCATGTTTATCTTTTCTGAATAAACCCGAACCACTGCATGGTGCATCTACAACAATTACATCAAAATAATTTTTCAGTTTACTAAAATCCGCCGGATCATTATTCGTTATAACAACATTCCCATATCCCCACTTGCTCATATTTTCTTTTAGAACATTTACTCTTGATCTGATTGCGTCAT
This sequence comes from Chitinophagales bacterium, assembly GCA_014380545.1. Lineage (GTDB taxonomy): Bacteria > Bacteroidota > Bacteroidia > Chitinophagales > BACL12 > JACMJP01. The sequence goes on from JACMJP010000098.1 coordinate 7,365, forward strand.
TACTTACTAAAATACTTTCATTATTTAATAAGGAAGTAATGAGGGTTGATTTACCTCCCGGTGCTGCACACAGGTCTAAAATTTTTAACGATTGATTTAGATCAACAACATTTTTCAATACATGTTCGAGAAACATACTGCTTGCTTCCTGCACATAATAAACACCGGCATGCAAAAGCGGATCAAGTGTAAAAATTGGCCGCTCAGGTAGATAATACCCTGAATCACACCAGGGGATTCTTTTAGATGCTGAAAATTGCTCAGTAGGTTTTATGGGATTTAACCTGATACTTACAGGAGGTTGTTTATCATGTGCTTTAATGAATTGTTCCTCATCAAATCCATCTGCCTTCATGATATTTTCAATAAAATTTTTTGGAAACTGCATATGTCTGATAAGTATAATATAAATTTTCTTTATAAATGAAATATTGTTTTCATATCAGGTTGGCATTATACACTTTTAGCAACAGGTGAAAGTACTTGTATCTTTTTATCAAGCCAATTGATATAGTTGTATTCGTTAAAAAAATTATTATTGAATCTATTTTTTGCTGACTCTTCAAGATCATTCCGTAGTTTTTTAAATAAAGGAATTGTTTCACTTTTATGTTTTGTAACAAGGCGTTTAAAAAAATTCAGCATGATTCGTTCAGGTTCGTAAAGGAGTTCTTTCTTTTTCAAAAATCTGTAACAACTTCTAATAAGTGAATCCAGTAAAAAAGTATTATCAAGTTCATAATGAATAATAATTTGTAAAAAACGGGCATGGGTGGGAATTCTCTGTTGCCAGTCTGTAAAACCTCTTTGCAATAATAGGTGTATCCGCTCTGCTGCGATTTCAAGATCATTTTCATTAAAATAATAAAGACAAATTCTGAATAAAGATATGTTGCGATGAGGGGATGAGGAAGGTACACTTTCAAAAAAAGCATCTGCCTGTTTAATTAAATTGAGAGCAGCTTCTTTATTTGTTGTATGGGTTAAAGTAAAAAGCTTAAATGAAAAAAGTATTTCCTGGTAATTATGTGCCTCTGTGACGGAAGATGCTTTTACTTTTTCTAATAATGTTATACCTTTCTGAGCAGCAGGTAGATCATCTACAGCATGTGCAACAGCGATAAAATTTATGAGTGCTGTTACATAATTTTTTTGATTTGAACTTTTAATATCCGGGTTTGCATCATAAACAGACAAGTTTGCTTTACGAAGCGTTAATGCTTTAACCGGTTCCTGGATAAAATAGAAATAAGTTGCAGCAATAGAATTAAATAAGAGTTGCGACCGGGGTGGTAAATTTTTATTTTCAAAAGGTTGTAATAATTTATGCATATTTATAATATCCTGCATGAGAGTTTCATCTCTTGGTGGATAAAACTGGTTGCTTATATCTGTTATTTGAGAATCTAAGTGAAATAATTTTGTACTGTTTTCAAGGTTTATTATTTCAGAAAGTATATCATTAAACACAGTTTCTCTTTTTGCAGGAAATGTATGCATGAGGCTAAGGAGATTTCTTTCCATCATTAAAAAAAGAATTGTTTGGTGCGGCAGGTCAAGATTTATTGCTTTTTGTTTGCCTTTTTGATTCAATGACAAAGCCTGTTGAAATAATTTTTTTGCAAATAAAACTTCAACATTAGAAAGAATTTCTCTTAACTCTGATGCAATACTGTCGCCGGCATGATAAGCCCTCAGGCTTTTTAATATCTGTTCGTATAAATAGTTTTTAAGTGAAGGCAAGTTTGCACCTGTTAATTTTTTATGGATTGTTTTATTTATTTTTTCTTCATCGTACTCTTCAAAACCATCCAGCAGATCAAAAAGAACTACATAATTATTTTTCCCCACCCCATCATCTTTACAGAAATATTTTCTGAAATACCCTTTCTCGGGTTTGTTGAGTGATTTTATCAGCTCAAATAAGTAATTCGTATTTTGCTTTTCGGCTTTCGGCATGTTATAGTTAGTTAAACAAAAATCCTTAGCAGATTGGGGTTCCTATAAAAATAGTCTGAGTTTACCCTTTCAAAACCCAAATTTAAAGAAATATAGGTACAATAAATTCAAACTGAAAACAGGAACTTTAAAGTAACTTTATTTATAATTTTAAAACACTGACTATGAAAAAAAGTATTTTTACCCGATCCATTCTGCATGTAATCATTATATGTGCAGTACAATTCAGAAGCTCATATGCCCAGGACCCACTATTATCTTTAAGTATATTCTCTGATAACACAAGTGGAACTGATAATATTATTTCCAGCACAAAATCTGATGACGGACTAAAAATTTTTCTTACAGGCACATCTGACATATCCGGCAATACAGATGTTTTTACCATTGCTTTAGCACTTGATGGAACGGAGTTATGGCGACATACTTATGGAGGTATAAATGCTGATGTTCCAAAGGAAGTAATTTATTTTAACGGGTACGTATATGTCATGGGGGTATATAATAAAATTTCCGGAACAACCAGCGAATATTTTTTACTAAAGTACGCTGAAGAAACAGGGTACATTTCAAGTGCTGTTTATACGCACTTTTATAACGTAGAATTATTTGATATGGCAATAAATAGTGCCGGAAATATTTATGTTACAGGGTCATCTGTTCACAGGTCACTTTATACCGAAAGTGATATTTTTACAAAAGCCCTTAGTGGCAATGATCTGACTGAATTACATGAGCATATTCAAGCCGGATTTTACGCTGCAGTTGGAAAAAAAATAGTGATTGATGCTTTAGATAATGTATATGTATGGGGAACAATAATAGCTGTCAGCTATGGCGATAAAGATTGTATACTCATTAAATTAAATTCTGATCTTACTACTTCTTTAACACCACAGATATATCAGAGTTATGCTGGAAAAAATGATAAAGCAATAGATGCTGAAATAAGTGCAAACGGATTATACATTTATGCACTTGCAGAAGGAAGTGATAATACAGTTAGTGCAGAGCCGCATTTTGCATTACATAAAATCAGTACATCAACCTTTGTACGAACATGGATAAAAAGAAAAGGAATAAACCTGGCAGGTGCGTACTATCCGAAAGATTTATTAATTGGAAGTAACAATTATATTTATCTGACAGGACAAGGCGCAGCAACAAACGACATTTATAATGTTGCTTACAGGCAAAACGGCACTGTTTTATGGGAATCAACAAAAGATTTTGGATTTGCTGAATATGGTTCCTCAATGTGTTATGAAAACGGGGATATTTATATTGCTGCGTATTGTTCAGATAATTCACTCAGGATACTTCGTTACGACGGAACTGCAGGAACTTATGTTTGGCCTTCAGAAAACACAACTTATGCAGGCACATCAGCATTGACAAAACCTTCAAATATTTTTTCTATGTCAGCAAGTGAAATTTATGTTACTGCAGCTGATGAAAATATATATACTGACGATTATCTTCTTTTAAAATATACCGATACAGCGCCAAGACATTCCGCATCTCATGAAAAACTGATTACTAGTATTTATCCGAACCCTGCAAATAATCTTTGTAATATTGTTTTTTCAGACTACGCAGAAAAAATTGAGATTATCAATGCACAGGGAGAAATAGTGTTTGAAGAAAAATTGTATGATTCTACAGAACACACTTTAAATATTTCATCACATGCAGATGGAATGTATTTCATTAAAGCATATTTTAGAAATACAATTTCTATTCAGCCTTTATCTGTAATTAAATAATATTCCTTTCTTAAAAAATAAAAATGAGCAATATATGCATTGCTCATTTTTTTTATTCCTCCATACCCCGTCAAAACCCAAATTTCTACTTTTTGTGTAATTGACTCCGATTCATAATTGAAAGATTTTTGTCTTGAAATATTTTTTTAACAAATTAAAAATTACAATTATGAAACATTTATTAATTACCGCATTAACAGCTTTATTATTAAGCGCATGCAACAAAAACGAAATGGATGAAATTGCTTCATCAACAGAACAACAACTTAGTGAAACCGATTCAAAAACAATTAATGAATCGCTTGACAACGCAGCATACATTGTTGCAATGTCTTTAAAGGATGAAGACGTCAGGGCATTCATTAAAAAAGAAGCATCAAAACAATTTGATGGTGATTATGATATTTTATATCAATCAGCAAAAACCATCACTATCAATGGACGTAGTTTAGAAAACATTTTTTCAGGTAATATGCAGGGAAGGTTTTCCGATGCGGATGTATTTGAAAATATTATTTTGAACGTTCCTAATTTCCAAATATCAGTACCGGTACATTGCGAAGAATGGGATAGTGAAAATTATATTCCTCTTGTTGCAATTGCTGAAACAAATGTTGATGAAAGATCACTTGCAACAATAAAGGCATATGACAGTGATGGAAATATTCATTGGATTGATGCACAGGCAGAGCCCGATATGCCTTTAATTGCTGTAGGTATCAGCGAAAGGGTAGATGAAAACGGGGTATTAAAATATGCATTTGAAAAAGTAAATGATATTGCTTTGCGCACAAACGGGCAAAATACAATATTAGGTGGAATCAGGTGCCCAACACTAAGTCATATTGAAAGTGTTGCAAACGGAAAACCTGAATTACGGCTCAGGGTATTGGGAGGGAAATTATATAGTGGGAGTGTAACCCCGACAGCACTTACAATAACAACAAAATTTTATAATCCTTCAAGGGGCGATATTAATGGAGTATGGTATGAGCCGAATACTTCCCTCTTCAACTGGTATATTGATTGGGATTCACCAAACCCGGGAAGTTTTGTATATTCTGATGAAATGAAATTTTACTGGATAGAAGAAGACTCAGGCCCAAGTGGTACTATTAATTTAGGCGTTAATCTTGGAGGTACTGCAGAGTCGAGCTTTGGGATCCCAATTGGTGTGACCGGGTCGGTTTCAATTAATTTTAAATCAATTGATGAAGATCTTGGTGATGGTCTGGTTTATTTTACAGATGGAACAAGCTGGAATGTTTATTCAACAGGATCAGAATTAGATTTTGAATTAGATTAAGCAGCATAATAAAATTTAATTTAATCCAGTTTTATTTCTCATTGATAACGGAGCAAAATTTTCTGCTCCGTTTTTTTTATGTATAAATGAAATGAATTTCACTCCATCAAAACCCAAAAAACAAAAAATTGTGGCATTGATTAAAGACTCGGTTTATACAAATTTTGTATTCAAATTATTTAACTAAATATAAAACATTTATTATGAAAAATTTAAACAAAACAACAGAGACAATGAAGCTTGCATTTAATATGAATTGCTTCATTAAAAATGCTCATCAACTAAAAATTGCTGCGGCAATAGTTATGACATTCATTTTTATTCACCCGGGTTATTGCCAGGAAACATTCCAGATTACTGCAGGCAACGGTGCCAACTTCGGAAGAAAAGTAATTACTGATCCTGATGGTGGTTACATACTAACAGGCTACTCTCAAACACCAGCTAATTCAACTGATATATCTGTAATTTATCTTTCCGCATGTGGTGAACCCGATAATAATATTATAAATATCGGCGGGATGGCGGCAGATTATGGCTATCATGCAGTATGGGCTGAAGGAATAGATCAGGCGAAAATTATCGGTGAAACTTCAAGTTTTGGAAGTGGTATTAATGATGCATTTTTAGTTTCACCTCCATCAATTTCCGGAGGATCTGTTACCATCAGCACAATAGGTGAAAACCTGAATGATATTGGTGAATATGTAATAGAAACAAGCGATAACAATCTTTTAATTACAGGAAGAACAAATTCTGCAGGTGCAGGGCAATATGATGTTTTTGTTGCTAAAGTGCAGTATGATGGAACAATGTTATGGCATACAATAATTGGAGGAAATTTGAACGACAGAGGTTTTGCTGCAAAAGAAACAAT
>JACMJP010000099.1 GCA_014380545.1 Chitinophagales bacterium
ATTATTTTATCAAGACGGATAGACTCTTCATCAGAGGTTATTAAAAATTCTTCCTTGTCTTTTGTTACAATATTTATAACAGCAGTTTTAATTTGTTTTATCTCTGCATCTGCTTTATAATCAAGCAGTACTTCGTTTTTCAGCACCGCAGCTTCTGTCAATTTATCATACAGGTCGCAGGATACAGGAATATAGTTATCAGTCATAATTTTTGAATAAAAATACTAAGTTGAAAGTTCAGAAAATAAAAAAATGCTGCCCGCTCCTCATCAGGCAGCATTATACGGGGGAAATTGTTGCCCTTATAAAACTGTTGCGACAAAAATAGGAAGCCCAGTTTAATTTTACAAATTTATTATTTATTTTCATTAAAATATTCATAATTATTAATACATTTGGCAAATCAATAGCATTTTAAAAAAAACCACCACTACTTATGATTGATAATTCACAACTTGACAAACTAGATATCAAAATCCTCGACTTCCTTATGCATGACGCTATGATGCCTTATACTGATATTGCTAAAAAACTCTTTGTTTCCAGCGGTACAATTCATGTGCGTATGAAAAAACTTATGCAGCTCGGCATTATTAAATCTGCGAACCTGCACATCAATCCCGGCAAGCTCGGGTATGATATAGTTGCCTTCCTCGGAATTTACTTAGAAAAAAGCTCCCTGTTCGATAATGTTGTAAGCGACCTCAAAGACATACCTGAAATAACAGAATGTTATTACCTAACCGGAAACTACAGCATGTTCGTAAAACTCGTTTGCAAAGATACTCTGCATCTGCGCAATGTACTGCACGATAAAATTCAACCCATTAGCGGAATTGACAGAACAGAAACTTTTATTTCCCTTGAAGAAAGTTTTAACAGACCGGTGAAGATTGAATTGAAGAAAGAGGAGAAGAAAAAAGAGAAAGCATAAGGAGTTGCTTCTTCCTTATTTAATATTTTAGTCTCATTAAAATCAGTTGGTCAATTAAAAAAGCAGCTGATGAAAGAATTCATCAACTGCTTTATAAAAATAAATTGCAAACTATTTTTCTGCAATAAACAGCAGGAAACTGTTTTGAAGATGATACATATCTTCCTTTAAATGATAAGGCATAAAAGCATCTGCAATTTTTTGCTCCACCTCTTTTTGGCTAACATGATTCATGGCTGCAGCCGCAGGGCCCGTTCCCAAAAATGCCTTCACTCCATGATCTAAGGAAGGGTAAAAGAACGGGCAGGAAACCTGTGTTTTATAAACCACTTTCAGATCAACAGATGCACAAATACTTTCAATTTTTCCGTCCTCAGACAAAGCGAAAGGTCCGGGCGTTCCCGGTGGCGGTGGTGGCAATAAGGAACCGATTGATTTCAAAATTTCAGCGGCTTCGCTCAACTCAGGCTTATCCCAAATGCAGATAACAAGCTTACCTCCTTTCATCAGAACCCGCTTAGATTCTGATAAAGCATTTGAAAAATTTCCCGCATACTGCAATGAATTAAATCCTGTTACGAACTGAAAATTATTTGACGCAAAAGGCAATGCTTCCAGGTCCTCTTCCAGGAAACTATTTCTGGGGTTCCTTTCCCTTGCGATCTCCAGCAGACCCGGAGCAGCATCTACCCCAATTACATCAGCTCCTGCGGAAACAGCCATACTGCTGAATAGACCTGAACCGCAGCCTGCATCAAGTAATAAACTGCCCTCCTCTATTTTCATATGGTCCAGCGCTTTTTTATAGACAGGTATAAAAAACGGCTCAAAATATTTTGACCAATAATGCGGAGCGATGCTCCATAGTTTTCCCTGAACTTCTTTTGTTGTCATTTAATAAAGTTTAATGATGAATGAATTTTAATTACAGCGCAAAATTATTTTATTGCGGCAAGGAGTGCTTTTCTTAAAAGTCCGGATATTTTACTTAAAAGTTCAGGCTGTTTGTTTTTGTTTCGCCGAAATGGGAGATATACCAAATCGCTCTTTAAATGAGCGGCTGAAATGTGAAGGATTTTCAAAGCCGCTTTCAAAAGCTGCTTCGCTTACTGTTTTATCCATATTTTTAAGCAAATGTTTGGCATGGTTGAGTCTTTTTTCCAGCAGCCATTTACCGGGTGTGGTATCAAAATGTTTTTGGAAATCCCGTTTGAAGGCGGATAAACTTTTATTACACAATGTAGCATATTGCTCTAATTTCAAATTAAAACAATAATTATCTTCCATGATCTTCTGCATAGATACTACCAGTGGTTCCTGCAGCAGCGAACAAAAATAAGAGAGCAATTCTGTATTGGTATTATTATCGGCAATGGTAAGTATCAGTTCTTTGAATTTAAGTTCAAGCAACGATTTATCAGGTTCCCTGTCAGTCTTAAAATAAGAAGACATTGAATAATAAAAAGCCTGCAATGTTTCGCTTTTATTTATATGTATAATTGGGTCAAACTTTTTATTTTCCTCTTTTCGCATGTGTATTGATCTTGTTTTTAATGTTTCGCAAATGAAATCATCAGAAACAAAAAAGACATAGAGGCAAAAGGGAGTATCAAAAAATTGTTCAACAATGCTGGCTCCCTTTCTTACAAATATGCAGCTCTCCTTAGTCAGCTCATATGTGCCATGCGCAGTATGCCATATTTTTTTGCCTTCCGTTACATACACAATGTAGTTATGTTGTGTCCATAGATCAACAAATTTATTTTCCAGCGGGCAGTTATAAATAGTAATAAGGGATTCCCCGCAATTAAATTGGCGGTAATAGTCCGGGTGTTCCAAAACTTTTTCGTAAAAATTGAACATACCTTTTGTAATATGTAAAATTAATGAATACCGGAAAAATCCGGAAATGCGTTTCCGGATATATTTAATCCTGGTAGAATAGGCTAATTTTATATTATAAAATATTTGTAATATTCATCTGATTATTAGCATTTAAAAAAATTGTATGGATTTCGGCAGAGTACCTGAACATGAATTAAACGATGTAGATTTTTCACTTCCTGCAGAACCTACTGAAAATAAAAAAATATTAACGGGAAGAAAATCTGCCACTGCAAAAGTATATATCGGTTGTGCAAAGTGGGGAAGACCTGAATGGGTTGGAAAAATTTATCCCCCTAAAACAAAGGAAAAAGATTTTTTGCAGCACTATGTCCAACATTATAATAGTATTGAATTAAATGCTACACATTATAATGTGTATGGAGCAATCGCCATTGCAAAATGGAAAGAGAAAGCAAAAGGAAGGGATTTTAAATTTTGTCCCAAAATGTATCAGGGTGTAACACATCGTGGTGATTTAAAAACAAAAAAATTTATTACGAATGAATTCTTTCGTGGCATCACTGCATTTGAAGAACACCTCGGTCCGGTATTTATCCAGGTGAGTGATACATTTTCTCCAAAAAGAAAAGAAGAACTATTTACTTATTTAGAAGGGTTGCCAAAAGACCTTCAATTTTTTATGGAGCTGCGGCATCCGGCCTGGTTCAGTAATGAAAAAGATGAATTGTTTAGTTTTTTAAAAGATAATAATATCGGCGCTGTAATTACAGATACTGCCGGAAGAAGGGATTGTGCACACATGCATATAACAATCCGGAAAGTATTTATCCGTTATGTCGGAAATAGTTTACATCCGAGTGATTATACAAGAATTGATGTTTGGATTGAACGCATGAAATACTGGCTGGAGAACGGCATGGAAGAAATTAATTTTTTCATGCACATGCATGATGAAGCAACATCACCTGAACTGACTGTTTATTTAGTTGATAAAATGAATAAGGAGTGCGGCTTGAATTTAATTAAACCGACATTTGTTTCGCAGCAACCGAAATTGTTTTGATTGTTAAATAAAAAACTCCCCTCAAATTTATCCCTGTTTTATCACCTGATAATTTTGTATAAAATCCCGGGTATTTATTTGAATAATATAAACACCATTACTAAAATTGCTTAAATCAATTTTTATTTCTTTTTCTATTTGGCCATTTGACTGATAACATATTTTCCCGAACACATTAAATACCTGAATATGATTTATGTCCTGCTGCTGATCAAACTGAATATGTATAATTGCATCCGTTGGGTTTGGATAAATAAGTACATGCATATCAGTAATAGCATTTATTC